>ONXE01000150.1 GCA_900321775.1 uncultured Bacteroidales bacterium | reverse complement strand
ACGTCAACTGAGAGGACAAGTTATTGACGAAACCGGAGAACCGATGATTGGCGTAACCGTCAAAATCAAGGGAACCTCTCATGGAGCCGTGACCGACCTGGACGGATTCTTCAACGTAAGCGTGCCCAACAACCGCTCGGAACTGGAACTTTCGTACACGGGCTACAAATCGCTTGTTGTGGCTGCCAAAGACAACATGAAGGTGACGATGGAACCCGATGCCGTTGGTCTCGACGACGTAGTGGTAATCGGTTACGGAACCGTGAAGAAACGCGACCTGACTGGTTCGGTGGTCAGCATGAAGAACGAAGACGTCACCATCTCGCCTACGGGCAATGTGATGGAAGCCCTGCAGGGTAAAATTGCCGGCTTCGACATCACCAAGGAATCAGGTCAGGTGGGTTCGAGCATGAACCTGCTGCTGCGTGGTTCGCGCTCCATCTATGGCGACAACCAGCCGCTGTTCATCATCGACGGTCTGCCCGGAAGCTACGAGAGCCTGAGTCCTAACGACATCGAGAGCGTCGATGTGCTGAAGGATGCCTCGGCCACGGCCATCTACGGTTCGGCCGGTGCCAACGGCGTGGTCATCATCACCACCAAGCGCGGCCAGGTAGGACGTGTGAAGGTGAACTTCGATGCCTACTACGGCTGGAGTGGAAAGCCCGAATACAAGAACGGAATGACAGGCGACGAATGGACCACCTATTACCGCGAAGCCTATAAATATAAGAACGGCAGTTATCCCGAGAACACCAACGCGCTGCTGGGCGGCAACCAGGACTATATCGATGCCTACAACGCCGGTAAGTGGATCGACTGGGTTGACCAGGTTTCCGGCCGTACGGCCACCACGCAGAAATACTCGCTCTCGGTGACGGGTGGAACGGAGAAGACCAAGATATACGCTTCGGCCGTTTACTCCCAGGACAAAGGTTTGCTTGAAAACGAGCAGATGGACAAATATGCCCTCCGCCTGAACATCGACCAGGAGATTTTCCCGTGGGCTAAGGTGGGATTCAGCTCCAACCTGAACTACAGCATCCGCGATCAGGGCGACAATAAGACCTACACGCGCGCACTGGCAGCCTTCCCGCTTGGCGAGGTATTCGATGCCACCGGCGAAATCAACAGCGAATATATTCCTTCGCAGTACAGCCCGCTGGCCGACAAGATTACCAACCAGTATGCCCGCAACACGCGCCATACCTATATCAATACCATCGGCTACCTGGAACTCACGCCGCTGGCAGGCCTGAGCCTCCGTTCACAGGTGAACGCCACGCTCTCGCATTCGCGCCTGGGCCAGTACTGGGGTAAGAACTCCAATGCCCTGCGCCCCACCTATGCCGGTTCACCCCACGCCGACCTGACCTACAACGACGGCTACGGCTACAACTGGGAGAACATCATCTCGTATAAGATTACCGTTGCCAACGACCATGACTTCGGTATTACCGGCGTTTCTTCGTGGCAGAAGAACAACACCGAGTACGCACTCGCTGGCGGCAGCAATCAGGCACTCGACGTGTGGCAGTACTGGCGCCTGATGTCGGCCACCAGCCAGCACATCGAGTCCGCATATACTCAGAAGCAGAAGATGTCGTATGCCGTTCGCTTCAACTATGCCTACAAGGGCAAATACCTGTTCACGTTCTCCAACCGCTGGGACGGCGTTTCCTTCTTCACCGAGGGCAACAAGTGGGATTCATTCCCCTCTGCAGCCCTGGCATGGCGCATCTCCGACGAGTCGTTCATGGACGGCACCAAGAGCTGGCTCGACAACCTGAAGTTCCGTGTGGGCGCAGGTATCACCGGTAACTCCGGCGGCGTGGATGCTTACGGCACCACCACCACCGCCTATATCTATACCGCCAGCGGTATCACCATCGACGGCGACTACAAGAACCACCCCTTCGCACAGTATTCCGGATTCTACGAGAGCCCGACGCTGGGATGGGAAAAGTCGTACAACTGGAACTTCGGTCTCGACTTCGCACTCCTCGGCGGCCGCATCGACGGTAGCATCGACTACTACACCACCATCACGCGTGGACTGCTCTTCAAGCGCAACATGCCCATCACCAACGGCGCCACCGGATGGGGATCGCCGCTGAACACGTGGGAAAACCTGGCCAAGACCAGCAACAAGGGTTTCGAGATGACCGTCAACAGTCGCAACATTGTCACCAAGGACTTCACCTGGAGCACCTCGCTCACCGCCTCGTGGCAGATGGAGCGCATCGAGGACCTGCCCAACGGCGACCTCGTCAACGAGAACCTCTTCCTTGGCCACGCCATCAAGTCCATCTACGACTATAAGTATGCCGGCATCTGGGGCACCGACGCCTCGCAGGAAGAGCTCAGCCTCTACGGCGTGAAGCCGGGATGGGTGAAAATCGAGACAGTGCCCGTCGAGAAAGACGGCAGCACCGACGAAGGCAAGCACAAGTACAGCACCAACGACCGCCAGGTGCTTGGTCATCTAAATCCGAACTGGATTCTCGGTCTGAACAACACCTTTACCTATAAGGGATTCGACCTCACCATCTATGCCATGGCCCGTCTCGGTCAGACCATCAGCAGCAAGCTGCTCGGCTTCTACACCGCCAAGTCGGCCATCACCGAGAACCAGCTGGCAGGAACCGACTACTGGACAGAGCAGAACCAGGGCGCCTACTATCCCGCACCGGGTTCTGGCGACGACCAGTCTATCGGTCCGTCGGCGCTACGTATTTTCGACGGCTCATTCTTCAAGATCAAGAACATCACCCTGGGCTACACCTTGCCGCAGGCCATCACTCGCCACGCCCTGATGGAGAAGTGCCGCTTCTACTTCACGGCCTACAATCCCTGGATTATCTGCGCCGAGAGCAAGCTGAAGGGAACCGACCCCGAAATGGCCGGTGCCGATGCCTTCCCCACCTACAAGCAGTTTGTGTTTGGTGTTAACATAACATTCTAAGCAATAAGGAGGACTACAATATGAAAACAAATTTCAGAAATAAAACCCTGACAGCCATTTTGGCAATAGCATGCACATCATTCACCGCATGCTCACTGGAAGAGGAGAACCCCGGCGGATTCACCATGGACAACCTCACCACATCGGTCGAGACCTATCAGGCATTGGTCAACCAAACCGTCTTTGGCATGGAGCGCCACCTCTATGGAACAGAATTCTATATGATGTTCTCCGAGGGCGATACCGACCTCTGGACCTATCGCGCCAATATCAACTCTTCCTACACCCAGTATTTCTGGTTCGATGCCGGTGCTTCGCCCAGCGTCACGCACACCAATAATATGTGGAACGTTATCTACGATGGTATCGGCGCTTGCAACATCGCCATCTCCAAGGCCGACAAGGTACCCTTCAAGTCGGAAGCTGAGCGTAACCTGCAAGTGGCATTCGCCCGCTTCATGCGCGCCATGTACTATTTCAACGCCGTTGAGCAGTTCGGTGCCGTCACCCTGATTACCGAACCCGCCACCGTCACCAACTATGCACCCGAGCGCACCGAGCCGCTGGAAATCTACAAGCAGGTGATACTTCCCGACCTTGAGTTTGCTGCCGAATGGCTCGACAAGGGCACCGATGCCACCTGCACCACGCCCACCAAGAAGGCCGCCCTCGGATTCCTGGCCAAGGCATATCTGCAGACCAAGGAATACGGCACCGACGAATATGTGGGCAAGGCTTATGAAACCGCACAGAAACTCATTCGCGACTGCGAAAGCGGCGGATCCACCTATGGTGCCTACATGTATCCCACCTTTGCCGAAGTGTTTGCTCCCGAAAACAACCTGGCCAACAAGGAAGCCCTCTGGAAGCATCGCTGGCAGGCCGACGCCGGCGGTCACGGCTCCAGCAACGGTAACTGGAAGTGTAACCGCATGGACGAAGACTTCCAGTGCGCCCTCAGCCAGTTCGGAGCATGGAAACAGACGCAGGCAGCCATTATCTCCTACGACTACGACAAGGAGGGCTACTTCATGCCTACACAGCATCTGCTCAACCTCTTCGTGCAGAGCGACGGCACCCTCGACCCCCGTTTCCACGTCTCGTTCGACACCCAGTGGAAGGCCAACCAGAACTTCACTTGGGACGAGAGCACACGCGCCAACTTCAACAAGGACGCCAGCGTTGTCGGCAAGACTATCGCCAACGGCGAGCTCGCCTATAAGATTGTGATGCCACAAGACCCCGACTATGCCCAGGAAGTTGCCGGCAAGGCCAGCTCCACCTATCTGCTCGTCGACTATAAAGACGTTTACGACGATGCCGCCCACAACGTGAAGATGACGCTCAACGGCAAGGAGAACCTCTTCCGCTACATCTATCCGTCGCTGACCAAGCACAAGAGCGGCAACTACTATGTGGCCAATGCCAGCAAGATGCGTAACGGCAACCTGAACGCCACCTTTATCATCCGCATGCCCGAGATGTATCTCATTGCCGCCGAAGCCCTCATCTACCAGAACAAGGCTGGCGAGGCCCTTACGCTGATCAATAAGGTGTGACCTGAAGCGCACAGGCATGCTCAAGGATGCCAGTTATCTCCGTGAGACGCATCCCGACCTGGGCCAGTACTTCAAGCCCGAGTATGCCCTCCGTCCTATCCCGCAGGCCTTCATCCAGGCCATCGAGAACGGAGCCACCTATCAGAATCCCGGATATTAATATCCATATCCCCCTTATGAAGAAAACGGTCACCGCTTTGGTGACCGTTTTCTTCTTTCTTATCTCATGTGGTAGAATTTCCTAAAGCAGCCTCAGCCATTGCTCCACGGGAATGCCGCGGTTCTTGTCCTCATTCTCCTTATTGGCATCGATAAGCCGATAAAGGGGAAATGAACGGGAATTTCCTCATAGGACAATTGGAAATAGGTGTCCTTATAATGGTTGTAGCCTACCACCGATGGCTGGCCATCTACCAGGATACTCGTAATCAGCGCACTCTTGGTTCCAATCTCACGAAGTTTATCAAGCAACAACCGAGCTTCCTCGGCATTGACGCCAGCTGGATTATAAGTGCTGTCTGTCAGGTAGGCTGCCTCCGTATAATTCGGGAAAATAAGATCAGCAACAGCTACCATTTCACGCATACAGTCCACACGTTCTGGAGTGACGCCATTGTAGAGCTTTCCCTCATCACCCATGATAGGGTCAACGAAGATAATAGTACCCCGCAAAGCCTGCTCCTTGCAGTAATCGGCTACCATCCTTGCCTGACGCTCACTACAGATAAAACCTGTGGCGATAGCATCAAAAGAGAAACCCAGTTCTTTCCAAACAGGAAAGACGCCCTGCATATAGTCGGTGGTTTCCATAATGTTGAACTTACCGTAGTCCAACGTATTAGACACCAATGCCGTGGGCATATTATAGACAGGATAGCCCATATAACTTAA
>ONXE01000035.1 GCA_900321775.1 uncultured Bacteroidales bacterium | reverse complement strand
AATATGGTTATCAGGAGGTTATCACTCCGCATATCGGCAGCAAACAGCTGTACGTTACTTCGGGTCACTGGGCTCACTACGGCAAGGACAGTTTCCAGCCTATCCACACGCCCGAAGAGGACGAGGAGTACATGCTCAAGCCGATGAACTGCCCCCACCACTGCGAGATATATGCCTCAAAACCCCGTTCGTACCGTGACCTGCCTTTCCGCTGCGCGGAGTTTGGTACGGTTTACCGTTACGAGCAGAGCGGCGAGTTGCACGGACTGACCCGTGTTCGTTCGTTCACGCAGGATGACGCGCATATCTTCTGCCGTCCTGACCAGGTGAAGGGTGAGTTCATCAAGGTGATGGACATCATCCAGCGCGTGTTCGCCACGTTCCATTTCACAGACGAGAACGTGGAGGTACAGATCTCGCTTCGCGACCCGAACAACCACGAGAAGTATATCGGCTCCGACGAGGACTGGGCAACGGCCGAGAACGCCATCATCGAGGCGTGCCAGGAAAAGGGTATGAAAGCCCGCATGGAGACCGGCGAGGCTGCTTTCTACGGTCCGAAACTTGACTTCATGGTTAAGGACGCCATCGGTCGCCGTTGGCAGTTGGGTACTATTCAAGTGGACTATCAGTTGCCGCAGCGCTTTGAGTTGGAATACGTGGGCGAGGACAACCAGAAGCACCGTCCGGTGATGATTCACCGTGCTCCGTTTGGTTCGATGGAACGCTTTGTGGCCGTGCTGATTGAGCATACCGCAGGCCGTTTCCCGCTGTGGCTGACGCCGGATCAGGTGGCTGTGCTGCCTGTGTCGGAGAAGAGCAACGAGTACGCCTACTCTATTCAGAAGATGCTGGAGCAGCATGACGTTCGTGCCATTGTGGACGACCGCAACGAAAAGATCGGCCGCAAGATCCGCGACAACGAGCTCAAGCACATCCCGTTCATGCTCATCGTGGGCGAGAAAGAAGCCGAGCAGCACTTGGTTAGCGTTCGTCAGCAAGGTGCCGAGGACAAAGGCCAGATGACGCCTGAAGCCTTCGCCGAGATGATCAACGGCCTTGTGGCTGAGCAGATGGCACACTGCTGAAGCAATGTAATTGAAAATTGACAATTGAAAATTCTTTGTGCAGAGATAGAAATCGACGGCAACCTCAAGAAAGGGGTTGTCGTCGATGTGTCAGAAGATGGCACTGTGCTTGGCGCGCAAATGCTGAGTGAGTTGCCCTGCGAGCCTGCGAATACCGTCTATTTCGGCGGAAGGGCAAAAATAGAGAACGGAGTGCTCATCAAGGGCGACGAAATTCAGCAAGAATAACCGCTGTGGCGATGCTCACGTTGAGTGACTCAGAGGTCTCTGCTCCGAGGGGATAAGGCGGGATAAAAAGCGGGTGCGTGATGAGCGAGCGGAGTTCCGCAGAAATACCATTGCCTTCGTTCCCCATGATGATGACGCCGTGCTGCTTGTCGGGCAGTGCGGCTTTTTCGTAGATGTTCCTGCCGTCGAGGAGAGTGCCATAGATAGGAAATGGAAAATGGAAAATGGAAAATGGAAAATTAGGGGTGGACAATTCAGCGGGCAAGTCAACATAATGAACGTGCACGCGGGCGAGGGCGCCCATAGTGGCTTGAACAACTTTGGGGCTCCAGCAGTCAGCAGTTTCGCGGGAGCAGAAGATATGATGCACTCCGAACCAATCTGCGGTTCGAATGATGGTGCCGAGGTTACCGGGGTCTTGTACTCCGTCGAGGGCCAGGACGAGTTCGGAAGAAGCCAATTGAGCCAACGAAACCTGTTCTTCTTCGGGCTGACGGAACACGGCTATCACTCCCTGCGGGGCGCGCAATTGGGACATCTGCTCCAGCTCCAAGGGCGTAGCGTTAGTGGCATCGGCACGCAGTACCAACGAAAACTTACCCATGAGTTCGCTGACACATTTTTCCCCTTCAGCCAGGAAGACATGCGCCTCGTCTCTCTCCTTTTTTCGCCCCAAACTGCGGACGAATTTGACCTGATTTTTAGTAATTCTTTCCATAATTAAACAAAAATCGCTGCAAAGGTATAAAAAAATTTGGATATATGCAAAAAAAATCGTAACTTTGCGCTCGATATTAATATGCCTAAGTGTGTACGTAATATATTTTTGGTGTGTTTTCTGACTTTTTTGGCGTCATGTAACACCCTTAAGTTCGTTCCGGAGGACAAAATGCTCCTGAACAAAACGCACGTACATATCGTTGACAGAAAAGATGTAAAAACCGACCAGCTGAAGCGCTACATCCAGCAGAAGCAGAACTCGGAGATTTTCGGTTTTTGGAAGTTGCAGTTGCATGTATATGACCTGGCGGGCAAGGATTCTACCAAATGGATTAACCGCACGCTGAAGAAAATGGGTGAGGCACCGGAGGTGTTTGATCCCTTTGCTGCAGGCAACAGCATACAGTACCTGACTCGCGCCATGCAAAACATGGGTTACTTCAACGCCAGCGTGGACACGACCATGGAGGTGAAAAAGCGGAAACTGAGTCTGACCTTCAACATCACAGCCCGTGAGCCGTATATACTGAGCAAGTACACTGTTCGTCTCAATCAGCAGGAGTTGGCCCGCGTAGCGAGGTCGAAAGATTGTCTGGTCAAGGAGAACGAGCGTTTCGACGCCAATATTCTGGACGAGGAGCGCGCGCGCATCACTACGGCCATGCGCAACAACGGGTACTATTTTTTCGAGAAAGATTTCCTGGAATTCGAGGCCGACTCGGCTTTCGACAACCATACAGTGACAGTACAATTGCGTCTGCGCGAGTATGACCAGGAGAATGCTGACAGCCTGTGGAACATAGTGTTCAAGCAGTTTGTAGTGGAGAAAGTCAACTACAACATGGAGGGCGGTGATTTCATTCGTCGCTCTGTGCTTGACCGCGTGAGCAAGATTGTGCCGGGGCATATGTACAATCAGGAAATGGTGGAGCGCACCTACTCCGAGTTGACCGCCCTCGGTCCTGTCAAATACACCGACATCTCGTTTGTCCGGACCGGCGAGAATACGCTGGAGTGCAACATCATGCTGAGCAAATCGAAAGTCAATAGCGTGAGTGTGGAGGCAGAAGGCACGTTCTCTGCAGGAGACTGGGGCGTGGCCGGCGGTGCGGGCTACACCAACAAGAATCTGTTCCACGGTGCCGAGGAGTTCAGCGTCAACGGCAAGGTGGCTTATGAATGGCGCAAGACCGCCAGTGATATATTCGAGGCCAAAGTAGATGCTTCGCTGGCTTTTCCCAAGGCGCCGAAGGTGAGTATCGGTTACCAGTATCAGAACCGTCCGGATGAGTTCACGCGCACGATAGCCAATGCCAGCCTTGTTTACAACTACCGCCCCTACAAGAGCCGTTGGCAGCACAGTTTCAATCTGGTGGACATCAGTTATGTGTATCTGCCCTGGATCAGTGAGGCTTTCCGCGACTATTTCCTGAAGGAGAGCAACCCGCTGCGTCACTCATATGAGGACCACTTCATCCTGGGTTGGGGCTATTCGGGCTCGTTCTCGTCCTTCAACAAGGCCCAGCCGCTTAGGTCGTACGTGACGCTCCTTTATGGCGTCGAGACGGCAGGCAACCTGCTGTATGGGCTGAGTCATCTGTTCCAGCAGAAGCCCAATGAAGACGGTTCGTATAACATCTTCTCCGTGCGGTATGCGCAGTACGTGAAGGCCGACTTGTCGTTTGCCTGGCACAATATCTTCAACGAGAAGCACCGTCTGGTGTATCACGCGGCCTTTGGCATAGGCGCGGCTTACGGCAACGCGGTGGCTCTTCCTTACGAGAAACGTTATTTTGCTGGTGGAGCCAACTCTGTTCGAGGTTGGGCTGTCCGTACCCTCGGTCCGGGTTCCTACCGTCGTCGCTATGCTCAGGACTACAATAATCAGGTGGGTGATATCAAGATGGAGATGAACCTCGAGTACCGCTGGCGCGTGTGGTCGATAATAGAACTGGCGGCTTTCACCGACGCGGGCAATATATGGACACTGTACGACTACGAACAGCAGCCGGGTGGTCTGTTTGACAAAGATTTCTACAAGGAGATAGGCTGGAGCTGGGGCGCAGGCATACGTCTGGACCTCAATTTCTTCGTCTTTCGTGTGGACTTCGGCGTGAAGCTGTACGACCCGGGACGGATAGGTTTGGACAACAAATGTTGGCGTACGGCCACCAATGGTCTGAACTGGAAAGACGACTGCGCGGTACATTTTGCCATTGGATATCCGTTTTGACGGAGCGTCAAAACGGAGTCAAAGGTCAAAGGTCAAAGGTCAAAGGTCGAGAGTCGAGGGTCGAGAGTCGAGAGTCAAGGGTCGAGAGTCGAGAGTCGAGGGTCGAGAGTCGAGAGTCGAGAGTCGAGAGTCAAGGGTCGAGAGTCAAGGGTCGAGAGTCAAGAGTCGAGAGTCAAGAGTCAAAGGTCAAAGGTCAAAGGTCAAAGGTCAAAGGACAAAGGACAAAGGACGAGAAACAAATGTTGAGAAGTTGGATGATATCAGGATTGTTGGAAGCAGGTTGCGATGAAGCGGGCCGCGGACCGTTGGCGGGCAGTGTGTTCGCCGCTGCGGTTATTCTGCCTGAGGACTTCCGTGACGAGCGTCTCAACGACTCGAAACAGCTGACCGAGAAACAGCGTCTGGCCTTGCGTCCCGTGATAGAACAGGAGGCGCTGGCGTGGGCTGTGGCGGAGGTGACGGCAGAGGAGATAGACCGAATCAACATCCTCAACGCCAGCATCCTGGGCATGCAACGCGCGCTGGACAAGTTGAGTCTGCGCCCCGCACACATCCTCGTGGACGGCAACAAATGGAAGCCCTACGTGCCCGAAGGTGAGGTGATGGCTATTCCGGCAGACACAGTAGTGCATGGCGACGCCACCTACATGAGCATAGCCGCAGCGAGCATCCTGGCCAAGACCTATCGCGACGAGTATATGTTGCGGCTTCACGAGGAGTTTCCCTGCTACGGCTGGGCCGACAACAAGGGCTATCCTACCGAAGCACATTATGCAGCGCTGCGCAAGTTCGGGCCCTGCAAGTATCATAGACAATCCTTTAATCTGAAGATAGAAGCATGAGAGACTTTACACTGGAAAAATATGAGCAACTGCTGACGACCCTTCGTCAGGCCGGTTATCGGTTTATGGCGCTGGAGGACTATGTGACAGAGGCGCCAAAGGGGAAGGTATGCATTCTCAGGCATGATGTGGACGCGCGTCCCGAATGCGCTGTGAGCATGGCCATGAAGGAGAAAGAGATGGGTATTCGGGCCTCGTATTATTTCCGCGCGGAGTTGCCGAGCAACAGTCCGACCGCCATCAAACAGGTTGTGGAGGCCGGGCACGAGTTGGGTTATCACTACGAGGACTATGTGCTGACCGACGGCATACACGAAGATGCGTGGGAGCATTTCCAGCGTAAACTGGAGTATTTCCGTCACTTCTATCCTGTCAAGACTATCTGTGCTCACGGTTCGCCGCGTTCTAACCTGGATAACAGGGCTTTGTGGGACTACTACGACTATCGTCAGTTGGGCATCATCTGCGAGCCATACACCGACCTGGACTACAGGAAAGTGTTCTACCTGACGGACACCGGCAGGCGTTGGGACGGATACAAGATGTCGATGCGTGACAAGATCCCGCATGCGCAGGAGCAATGGAAAGCGAGCGGGTTGACATTCCACAGTTCCGACGACATCATCCGCGGGGCAGAGGAAGGTCGTTTGCCCGAGCAAATACTGCTATCCACGCACCCTCAGCGTTGGGTGGGCAACACCAAGGAATGGTTGTGGGAATACGGCTCGCAGGAAGTAAAGAATCGGGTCAAACAGATACTGATGAAAGTACGGAGGGAGTAGCTGAATCACATACTAATCACATACTAATCGCATACTAATCACATACTAAAACAAGCAAGATATGAAACAGTTTATGAAGCTTTCGATTGCCGTAGTTTTCGGTTTGCTGCTTTGGGCCGTGATCAAAGTGTTTCTCTTCTTTGGTCTGATAGGCTTGATTGGCAGTGCCGCCAGCGGCGTATCTTCCTCCAAGAGCACAGCCAAATCGGGTTCGGTGTACGAACTGGAGTTGCGTGGTGCTGTGGTGGAGTATCAAGATGAAAAAGACCGCATGACCGCGTCCCTGATGAGCGCATTGGATGAGGACCAGTATGCTATCTTCGGTTTGAATGAGATTCTGGCAAACATCCGCGAGGCCAAGACCAATCCGAAGATAGAAGGTATTTACCTGCATGGCGGTTCGATGCAGATGGGCTATGCTACGGCTCAGGCCCTGCGTGAGGCGCTGACCGATTTCCGTGAGAGCGGCAAGTTTGTCGTGGCCTATGCCGACAGCTACGGCCAGGCCAACTACTATGTAGCCACAGCCGCCGACAGCCTGTTCATAAACCCCAGCGGCTCGCTGAGCTGGCAAGGCTTGGGTGTAAACATCGAGTTCTACACCAAGTTGTTGGAGAAACTGGGCGTTGAGATGCAGGTGGTGAAAGTGGGCACGTTCAAGTCGGCAGTAGAGCCGTATATGCTGACGAAGATGTCGGAGCCCAACAAACTGCAGTATAACACGTTGTTGGGTGACATCTGGCAAAAAATGAGCAGCGACGTTTCCTCCAGCCGCGACATTGCTTTGGAGCAACTGAATGCTCTGGCAGACAAGAACATGCTGCTTCAGCCTCAAGACGAGTATGTCCAGACGAACCTGGTGGACGGCCTGTGCTACAGCCAGGATATGGATGCCTTGTTAACCAAACTGACGGGCACGGATGACTACGAACTGCTGGATTATGACGACATGGCAAGTATTCGCAACACAAAAGTGCTAAGCAAACCCAATCTGGCAGTGCTGTATGCCGAAGGAGCCATCTCTGATGCCGGACAGGACGGAATCATCGGGAAGAAGATGGTGGAGACCATTGACGAGATAGCCGAGGACGACAATATCCAGGCTGTGGTGTTCCGTGTGAACTCGCCGGGCGGTTCGGCATATGCCAGCGAACAAATCAACCACGCTATAGCTCTGCTGAAAGAGAAGAAACCGGTGGTAGTGAGCATGGGCGACTATGCCGCGTCGGGAGGTTACTATATCTCCTGCAACGCCAATTATATCTACGCCGAGCCGACCACGCTGACAGGTTCGATAGGTATCTTCGGGCTGATTCCGAACGTGAAGAAACTGACGGACAAAGTGGGATTGAGCATCGACGGCGTGGAGACGCACCAACACTCGAATCTGGAGACCGACATCGTGATGCGCGGGATGACTGCGCAGGAGCGTGACATGCTGCAGGCCGAGATCAACCGCGGTTACGAGCTGTTCACCCGCCGTTGCGCCGAGGGCCGCGGCATCAGTCAGGACGAGATCAAGAAGATAGGCGAGGGCCGCGTATGGTCCGGCGTACGGGCCAAGGAAATAGGGCTTGTGGATGAGTTGGGCTCACTGCAGGACGCACTGGCCAAGGCGGCAGAGCTGGCTGAGCTGGAGGACTATGAAGTGGCCGAATATCCCGAGCCGGAAGACCTGTGGGAGAAGATGATGAAGTCGTTCAAGATGAGCGCGCAGATGGAGGCGTGGGTAACACGTATCCTGGGCTCGGAGCGCTATCAGATGATTTGCGACCTGGAGAACATGCAGGCCAAGCCTTCCATCCAGGCCCGTCTTCCGTACTTCATTGAGATTAAGTAGAGGAGGTCTCCTGATCTTAAGGTAATGTTAAGGTGATGTTAAGGTTCTTCTATACGATTTGATGCAACTATTACTCCGCATACTATCCTGGCCGTATGGCTGGTTCGTAGGGCTCAGAAATCTGCTCTACGACGAGCACCTGCTCCACTCTTTTGAGCCGGGGTTGCCTACCATTTGTGTGGGTAATCTGGCCGTGGGCGGAACAGGCAAGACGCCGCACGTGGAGTACATAGCCATGTTTTTGCATGCGGAGGGCTACCGGGTGGCTGTTCTTTCGCGCGGATACAAAAGGCGTACCGTAGGGTTTGTGGAGGCGGACGAGCAAGCCACGGCGGCTACTATCGGCGACGAGGCCATGCAGCTCAAGAGCAAACACCCCGAACTGATTGTAGCCGTGTGTGAAGACAGACTGATAGGCATTTCACGACTGAAGAAACGCCATCCGGACTTGCAAGTGGTTATCCTGGACGATGCCTTCCAGCACCGGCGACTCAAAGCGGGGCTGAACATCCTCTTGACTCAGGCCGACCGACTCTACGTGGAGGACCATCTCCTGCCTTTGGGACGCCTGCGCGAACAAGCCATTGGTAGTATCAGGGCCAACATGGTGGTGGTGACCAAGTGTCCGCCCGCCATCCAGCCTATCGAGCAACGGCTGATTGACACCAAACTGGCGCTACCACCATCCAAGCCGCTGATTTTCACGCGGATGAGGTATCTAAAGCCGGTGCCGGTTTTTGAAGGAGTAAAGGAGAAAGGAGAAAGGAGTAACGACATTTGTGCCGGGATGAAGGTGCTGCTCTTGACAGGCATAGCGCAGCCGCAGTATCTGCTTGAACACACCCGTCAACTCGGCGCAGAGGTGGTGCCACTCAGTTTTTCGGACCACCATGCCTTCAGCGAAAACGATATTCTGAACATCGAAAGCCTCTTCCGCAACCACCACTGCGACCTCATTCTCACGACAGAGAAAGACGCGGTCCGGCTACGCGAATGCGCCAACATACCAAAACAACTAATTCCGTTCTTCTACGCCCAGCCTATCCAAGTGGAGTTCCTGGGCCATGATGAACAAACGTTTAATAATACCATTTTAGATTATGTTAGAAAAAGTACTTGCAACCGCTGAGTTTATTCGCGGTAAGATGAAAACACAGCCCAAAGTAGGTATTGTACTGGGCACCGGCCTCGGCAACCTGGCCACACAAATTACTGACCGTACCGAGATCCCCTATCAGGAGATCCCCAATTTTCCTATCTCCACCGTCGAGGGCCACAGCGGCAAACTGATTCTGGGCAAGCTGGGTGGCGTGGATATACTGGCCATGCAGGGTCGTTTCCACTACTATGAGGGCTACGACATGAAGACCGTAACCTACCCCATCCGCGTGATGCACGAGTTGGGCATCAAGACGCTGTTCCTGAGCAACGCGGCCGGTGGTATGAACCCCAACTTCGAGATTGGCGAGCTGATGATCATCAACGACCACATCAACATGTTCCCCGAGCATCCGCTGCGCGGTCACAACGAAGAAAAGTGGGGCCCGCGTTTCCCGGACATGCACGAGGTGTACACGCATTCGCTGATCAAACGCGCCAAGAAGATAGCCAAGGAGAACAACATCCGCGTGATGGAAGGTGTGTATGTAGGCACGCAAGGCCCGACCTTTGAGACTCCGGCTGAGTATGTATATTTCCGCAACATCGGAGGTGATGCTGTGGGCATGTCCACGGTGCCTGAGGCTATTGTGGCTCATCATATGGGAATGCAGGTGTTCGGCATGTCTATCATCACCGACCTGGGCGTACCCGGCAAGATTGTCGAGGTCAGCCACGAAGAAGTGCAGGAGATAGGCAACGCACAGCAGCCGAAGATGACACTCATCATGACCAAACTGATACAATCGCTGTAATGGATCTGTTCCGACTGCTCAAACGATTTATCCCGCCGTACAGAGGGAAGGTGGTACTCAACATCGTGTTCAACCTGTTGAGTACTGTCCTTTCCCTGTTCTCTTTTGCAGCCATCATCCCTGTGCTGCATATCCTTTTCGGCATCAAGACCGGTGTTGCCGAGTACACGCCCGTCATCTGGACCGGCGACCTGACGCTACTGGCCGAGACACTGAAAAACAACCTGTTCTGGTGGCTTGGTGAGCAGATTGCCAGTAACGGAGCCGGATGGGTGCTCTTCCTGCTGGGGCTGTTCCTGGTGGCGATGACAGGCCTCAAATGTCTGTGCACCTACCTTGCCTCGTTCTTTATGATTCCCATCCGAACAGGCGTACTCAGGGACCTGCGTGGACAACTGTACGACAAGGTGGTGTCGCTGCCGATGGGCTATTTCACCGAGGCACGCAAAGGCGACATCATGTCCCGCATGACCTCTGATGTCAACGAGGTGGAAGCCAGTATTATGGCGTCGCTGGACATGCTGTTCAAGAACCCGATAATGATTGTCATCTATCTGGTCGTCCTGTTCTGCCTCAGCTGGCAACTGACGCTCTTTGTGCTCATTCTTCTGCCCACAGCCGGATGGCTGATAGGCCTGATTGGGCGCTCGCTGAAGAAACGCTCCACCAAAGGTCAGGAGCAGACGGCCGAACTGCTGGTGCAGATCGAGGAGACACTTGGCGGACTGCGAGTAGTCAAGGCCTTTGGTGCCGAACAAAAACTGAAGAACAGGTTTGCGGACCTGAATAACCGCACGCGGCTGACCTTCAACAGGATTCACCGCAAGTACATGCTCGCTCATCCTGTCAGCGAGTTTTTGGGCACGGCCCTCATTGCCATTCTGCTATGGTACGGCGGAGGCCTCATTCTGGCCGACCATGCCTCGATTGACGCGCCCGAGTTTATCTACTATCTGGTGATTTTCTACTCCATCATCAACCCCTCGAAAGACCTGACCAAGGCGCTCTATTCGGTTCGCAAAGGTATGGCTTCGCTGGAGCGTATAGACAGGATTCTGAGCACCGAGTCAACGATTAAAGACCCTAAGGACTCTAAGGACCTTAAGGACCTTAGTGACCCTGTCATCACCTACAGGGATGTCAGCTTTGCCTATCAGCCGGAAGTGCCGGTGCTGAGTCATGTTAACCTGAGTATCCGTCGCGGGCAGACGATAGCTTTTGTGGGCCAGTCGGGCTCGGGCAAGACGACGTTGGTTGACTTGCTGCCGCGCTTCTATGACGTCACTGACGGTGCTATTCTGCTGGGCGGACAGGACATCCGGCAGTTCCGTATCCGCGACCTGCGCAGCCTCATGGGTATTGTCAACCAGGATGCTATTCTCTTCAACGACACCATCTGGAACAACATCACCTTTGGTGTCGAGTCAGCCACGGAGGAACAGGTTCGCGAGGCCGCACGAGTGGCCAACGCGCTCGATTTCATCAGTGCCACACCCGACGGGTTCCAAACTATCGTGGGCGACCGCGGCAGCCGTCTGTCCGGAGGTCAGAGGCAACGTATCAGCATAGCTCGCGCCATACTGAAGAACCCCGAGATACTTATTCTGGACGAAGCCACTTCGGCGCTCGACACCGAGTCCGAGCAACTTGTCCAACAAGCACTGGACAGACTTATGAAAAACCGCACCACCCTGGTTGTGGCACATCGTCTGTCCACTATCCACAATGCCGACCTTATCT
The DNA here is from genome assembly GCA_900321775.1 of uncultured Bacteroidales bacterium. Classification (GTDB taxonomy): domain Bacteria; phylum Bacteroidota; class Bacteroidia; order Bacteroidales; family Paludibacteraceae; genus Colicola. Next base: position 1,329 of record ONXE01000035.1, on the reverse strand, counting down.
GCGTACTGCACGAAGGTCGCATCGTTGAATCAGGCACCCACGACGAACTGCTCGCCCGGGAAGGCCACTACGCCAAACTCATTTCCATGCAATCAAACAAGTAACGAATATGAAAAAACTTCTCATCCTCATCGTTGGATTACAACTTTTAACTTGCAACCTGCCCCTATCCACTTGCCGTGCCTGCACCTCCATCATCGTCTCCGGCAAAGCCACTGCAGACGGGCGTCCTGTGATGTTCAAGAACCGCGACACCGACTGTCTGGATAACCGCGTGGAGCGCTATCAGGGGAAAACCTATGCTTTCATCGGGCTCGTCAATGCACCCCGCAAAACCGGCGAGGTATGGGCCGGCATCAACGAGGCCGGTTTCTGCATCATGAACACAGCCTCGTACAATATCAAGGATGACAATGTCCCCGACAAGCAGATGGACAAAGAGGGCGCGCTTATGTTTGACGCGCTGGGCGAATGCGCCACTGTGGATGATTTCCGCCGTTTTCTGGAGAACCGTCGTAAGCCCCTGGGAGTAGAGGCCAATTTCGGCGTCATCGATGCGCAGGGCGGAGCATTCTATTTCGAGGTGAACAACCAACGGTTCTGGGAATATGATGTCAACCTCGAGCCCGCAGGGTTCCGTGTAGTCACCAATTTCTCCTTCGCCGGCCGCCCCGAGGACAATCAGGGCGAGGAGCGCTACAAGACAGCCACGTCCATCATGAACGATTACCTCTGCACACACACTCTGGGCCAGTACGACATCAAGCACGGGTTCCTGATGAACCACTTCTCGCGCTCGTACCGTCATGCTGTTTTGGGCACGCCGGATGATTTCTGCCCTGCCTCGGGTATCACTGTGGACCAGGACTTTATCCCCCGACGCATCACATCCGCAGCCGTTACTATCGAGGGTGTCCGTCCGGGCGAGAACCCTGCCAAGACCGTTATGTGGACAGCACTGGGTTATCCCGCCACTTCGCCTGCCATCCCTCTGTTGGTTGGTCCGTCCGATATCCTGCCCAACTACGTCACCCGTTTCGACAAAGACGGCCATTCGCGTATCTCGGACTACTCCAATGACATCAAGTACGCTTATGTCTTCCCCGACAAGACCAGTAACGGCAAGCGTTATCTGCATATCGATGCCGTGCAGAAAGGTGTGCAGGGTCGTCCTGCTCTCAAGCAGTGTGCCAGGGTGGCCGAGACGGTCATCGACCAGGCTTTCCTGTCCATCTACACCCAATGGCTCGACAACGCCATCACAGACTCTGCCTTCTACGCCCTCTATCAGGCGCAGCAGCCCTCCTATTTTACCGCGTACACCAACGC
>ONXE01000005.1 GCA_900321775.1 uncultured Bacteroidales bacterium | reverse complement strand
CGAAAACCGAAAGCCAAATTTCTTCTTTTCCGCCGGATTTAATCCGGCTATCTGCGTTGATTGCCTCCGGCTATGATCCGGCCCCTTCCTATCCTCCTTTTCGCGCGCATGTCAATTGTTGAAAAACGTTACAAACTCGCGAAAATCTCCATATATTTATGAGACCGCCTTGCATACCTCTTGCGACTCTCTTGAGACGATTGTCATTTTGGCACCCATAAACCATTGATTATCAATCTCACCTTCCCCGATTTTTGACAACGGCACAGCAGATTAGCCCAAACTGCGAGAAAAAAACGGGCCACATAGACAAGAAATCTCATCCCGCAGCACAAATGATACGTTGTATCAAATAACTTTTCCTCACATACGTTTTTACCGCCAAAATGGAACCTTTGAGAGGAAGAAGTGTGCGCATTTTTGGGGAAAATCTTGACAAAATGCGGATTTTTAGTGCAAAAACGAGCAAAACTCTTGGTCAATTCAGAAAAAAGCAGTACCTTTGTACCCGCATGACGAAAAGCAGAGATATAGGATTACGAAAACTGGTCCTGTTGGGGTTGTGGATTGTATTGTGGATAAGTACGCCCGTAGCGAGTTATGGTCGGACCCATTACAGTTCACGTGGTTCGTTGGTGTGGACTCGCCACACTGACCACTATGGTCGTTACACGGGTCGTTATCTGTATGTAGCCAAAGGTTTCAACGTATCGCTGGGAGCCAATTATTACTACGGCGACATCGACTACTCGGGCCGCGCCTTCAAGGAGGGTTTTCAGCCCAAGAACCTGCTGGGCGGACTGACACTGACGTACCAGCATCCGATAGGTCCGTATTTCAATCTCCGCTCGTCGGTAGGCGTAGGTGCTCTTCGCGGCGCAGCCGACAGCATCCACAAAGGGCAACCGATGTCGTTCAAGTCCATCTATCTGGAGCCCTCGGTATGCGTGGATTACTACCCGTTTGCGCAGTTTCTGGAGTACTGGTTGGGCTTGTATGTGTTCGTGGGTTTCGGTGCGAATGTGAGTGTGATCAACTACGATTTCGGCAACCCGCCCGGCCCGCATGTGACGGGCAATGTGGTCCGCTGCCTGCCGGTAGTGCCCTTCGGCTTGGGCTGGGCTTTTCCGCTTGGCCGCGCTTCGGGACTGATGTTGCACATTGAGGCCTCAATGCACCAAGGTGTCATGGACACACCTGTCATGAACCTGGATGCATACCCGCAGACCAAATCACAGAACGGAGTCCGCGACTACGGTTTGTCACGTCATGCGGACACCGGCAAGAAAACTAACGAATGGTACGATGGTTATTTCCAGGTAGGGCTGACGTTGAGTTACAGGTGGATGTAAGCAGCAAGCGACCAACACGCACGCGAAGCGATCGTCCGAAGCGCAGCGGAGGAAAGAAGTTAACAACAGCCCACAGGGCTAAATAACACGAAGTCAACAACAGCCCGCAGGGCTAAATAACACGAAGTCATCAACACGCAGTCACCAACACGCAGTCACTAACATTGAAAATGAGCAATAAACGCAAAATAATCAATGACCCTGTGCACGGGTTTATCAGGATTCCGACAGATACGCTGTTCGACATCCTGAGTCATCCGTATGTGCAGCGATTGGGGCGCATCAAGCAGTTGGGCGTGAGCAATTTCGTCTATCCGGGCGCTGTTCACACACGTCTGATTCACTCCATCGGCGCTATGCACTTGTGTATGGAAGCCATCCATAACCTGCGGGAGAAAGGCATCGACATCTCCGACAGCGAACGCGAATCGGTGATGGCGGCCATGCTGTTGCACGACGTGGGACACGGACCTTTCTCGCATGTGTTGGAGAACACCCTTGTGAGCGGCGTCACGCATGAAGAGATCTCGCTGCTGATGATGGAGCAGATCAACCGCGACCTCACCGACAGCCAGCAACTGAACCTGCAAGGCGAGATAGAAGGCCGTCTGGACGAGGCTCTGGCCATCTTCAAGGACGAGTATCCGCGCCATTTCCTGCACCAACTCATCTCCAGTCAACTGGACATGGATCGAATGGACTACCTGTGCCGAGACTCGTTCTTCTGCGGCGTGACCGAGGGCAGTATCGCTTCGGAACGCCTACTGAAGATGCTCAACGTCAGCAATGATCGATTGGTGATTGACCACAAAGGCATCTACTCTGTGGAGAAATTTCTGGTGGCACGCCGCCTGATGTACTGGCAGGTGTACCTGCACAAAACCAGCGTGGCAGCAGAGCAGGTGCTCATTCAGTTGCTGCGCCGCGCCAAGGAGTTGGCCATGCAAGGAGTCGAGATCTTCGGCTCACCCGCTTTGCGCTATTTCCTCTACAATGAGGTCACGCGCGACGCGTTCTACCCGGGCAGCCAAGCGATGCAGATGTACGCCCTGTTGGACGACACCGACATCCAAAGCGCGATGAAGGTCTGGATGAGCCACAAGGACACCGTCCTCTCCACGCTCGCTACAGCCTACACCAACAGGCGACTGTTCAAGGCCTTGGAGGTAAAGGTAACGGATGACAGGCTACAGGTTACAGACGAACTGCGCCGGCGTTATATGGAACAGTTCGGCATCAGCGCACACGAGGCGGAGTTCCTGTTCTCGCTCCACACCAGCAGTTCAAAAGCCTACTCCGCCGCGGATGACCAGATAGATATCCTCTATCCCGACGGCACTATCCGCAACATAGCCGACGCAAGCGACATGTGGAGCATGGCTGCGCTGACACACAAAGTGGAACGAAACTACATATACTATTACAAATAGCATGAAGATATCTTTTACAGCAGAGCAAATTGCCGGCTTTTTGGGCGGTGAGATACGCGGCAACAAGGATGCCTGCGTAAGCGACGTGTCCGGTATAGAGGAAGCACGGGAGGGAACGCTCTGCTTCCTCAGCGATGAGAAATATGTACATTACCTGTCCCAAACAAAGGCCGCTATCGTACTGATGAGCAAGTCCATTCCGTTTGAGGGCGAAACGCAGGCCACGCTTATCCTGGTGGACAACGCCCGCGCAGCAGTGGCCTCTCTCCTTCAGATGGTCAGCGAGGTACTCAACCCGCGCAAGAAAGGCATTGAGCAACCCTGTTTCATTGCCGAAGGGGTGGAGGTGCCCGAGGATGCCTACATCGGCGCATACGCTTATATTGCCAAGGGCGTACGCCTGGGCAAAGGCGCACAGATTTACCCGCACACCTATCTGGGCGAGAACGTCAGTCTGGGCGACAACTGCACGTTGTACGACGGCGTGAAGGTCTATTACAACTGCCGGATAGGCAACGACTGCATCCTGCACGCAGGAGCCGTGATTGGCGCTGACGGGTTCGGCTTTGAGCCCGACGCCAACGGAGTCAACCGGAAAGTCCCGCAGATAGGCAATGTGGTGATCGAAGACGACGTGGAGATAGGCGCCAACAGCACCATCGACCGCGCCATGATGGGAACGACACGAGTGGGCAAGAACACCAAGATTGACAACCTCGTCCAGATTGGACACAACTGCGAAGTGGGCGAGTCGTCTTTCCTCTGCGCACAAGTGGGTATCGCCGGCTCAACCAAAGTGGGCAAACATTGCATCCTGGCAGGACAAGTGGGCGTGGCTGGACATATCTCTATCCCCGATGGCACGATTCTTGGAGCACAATCGGGCGTGGCAGGCACCATCCGCAAACCCGGCACGTACATGGGCTCACCCGCTATCGACGCTGCCCTCTGGCGACGCGCACAGGTGGTCATCAAGAACCTGCCCGAGATTCAGAAAGTCATTAACGAAATCGAACGAAACAAATGAAACAACAAACCATAGGACAACCCTTTCGCTTTGAAGGCAAAGGCCTGCACACAGGTCTCATGATTCACGCGACGTTCTTGCCTGCCGAGGAAAACACAGGCATCCGCATCTGCCGCGTGGATCTGCCGGGGAAGCCTTGTCACGAGGCGCGTAACCAATACGTCACAGCCACCGAACGAGGCACGGTACTTGAGAACGGCGAATGGAAAATCAGCACCGTCGAGCACGCCCTGTCAGCTCTCTACGCGATGGGCATCACCAACTGCCTCATCGAACTCGATGCCCCCGAGATGCCTATCCTCAACGGCAGCGCTGCACCGTTTGTGGACGCCATCACGAAGGCCGGCATCGTCACACAACAGGCCGAGGCCAAAACGCTGGTCATCACAGAAAGAATCGAATACACCGCACAAAACGGCTCGAAATACATCATCGAGCCCTGCGACCATCAGCAGTTTGCCGTGGAGATATCCTTCCCCGGACAAATACTCCACGACCAGGTAGCACAACTGACCAACCTGGCCGACTACCCCGCAGAGATAGCCTCGGCGCGCACCTTCTGCTTCGTTCGCGAGATAGCGTACCTCATGAGCCGCGGACTCATCAAAGGCGGAGATCTGGAGAACGCCCTCGTCATCTACGAGTATCCCATCACCCAGGAGGCGATGGACCAACTCACAGACGCGCTCGGACAGCCCAGACAGGATGCAACCAAACTGGGCTACATCTCTCCCCTTAAGTTCGAGAACGAACCCGCCCGACACAAACTACTGGACATCATCGGCGACTTCTCGCTCTTGGGCGTTCGCCTGCAGGGCAAAGTCAGCGCATACCGTCCCGGACACGGACCCAACACCGAGTGTGTCCGTTTCCTGGCGGAGAAGTTCAGGCAGCAAGAACCATAAGATAACCATAAGATAACCATAAGATCAAGCATACAGCATGATATCACCATTAGCATATGTTCATCCGGGCGCCAAGATTGACGACACCGCCAACATCGGCCCGTTTGCATACATCGAAGACAACGTAGAAATAGGTGCAGGCACCGAGATCATGGCCAACGCCAGCGTTCTCTACGGAGCGCGTATCGGTAAAAACTGCAGAGTATTCCCCTCGGCCGTCGTCGGCGCTATCCCGCAGGACCTGAAGTTCCAGGGCGAGGACACCATCGCCGTCATCGGCGACAACACCACTATCCGTGAGTGCGCAACCATCCACCGCGGAACGGCCAGCAAAGGCAAGACGGTCGTCGGCAACAACTGCCTCATCATGGCCTACAGCCACGTGGCACACGATTGCCTCCTGCACGACCATATCATCATGAGCAACGCCGTACAACTGGCAGGCGAAGTGGTGGTGGAGGACTTTGCCATCATCGGCGGAGGCACACTCGTGCACCAGTTTACCCACATCGGAGCACACGTTATGATACAAGGTGGAAGCCGGGTCAACAAAGATATCCCGCCTTACGCCATCGCTGCGCGCGAACCTATCCAGTACTGCGGCATCAACTCCATCGGCCTCAACCGCCGGGGATTTACGCGCGAACAGATCAATGCCATTCAGGATGTTTACCGACTGGTTTACAGCCCGTTATACAATACCACACAGGCCATCCAGCACGCCGAGGCAGAACTGCCCGATAGTCCTGAACGCAACCTGATTCTGTCGTTTATCAAGGAGTCGCCGAGAGGCATTATCAAAGGAGCTATTTAATTTTTCCATTTTCCATTTTCAATTTTCCATTTCATATGGACGAAGTACAAGAGAAATCGCTCAATTTTATCGAGCAAATCGTAGAAAAAAACATCGAAGAAGGAGTCAATGACGGTCGCATCCAGACGCGTTTCCCGCCCGAGCCTAACGGCTACCTGCACATCGGACACGTCAAGGCTATCTGCATGGACTTTGGCGTTGCGGAGAAGTATAACGGCATCTGCAACCTGCGTTTCGACGACACCAACCCCGTAAAAGAGGACGTGGAATATGTCGATTCCATCACTCAGGACATCCATTGGCTGGGCTTCAAGTGGGCCAACATCTTCTACGCCAGCGACTATTTCGACAAACTATACGACCTGGCCATCCGCTTCATCAAGGCCGGCAAAGCCTACGTGGACGAGCAAACGGCTGAACAGATTGCCGAACAAAAAGGTACTCCCACCGAGCCTGGCAAAGCCTCGCCTTATCGCGACAGACCTGTCGAGGAGAACCTCCGTCTGTTCGAGGCCATGCAGCGCGGCGAGATTGAGGAAGGCAAGATGGTGCTCCGCGCCAAAATAGACATGGCCAATCCCAACATGCACTTCCGCGACCCCATCATGTACCGCATCATCACATCCCACCCGCACCACCGCACAGGTCGCAAATGGAACGTCTATCCCATGTACGATTTCGCACACGGCCAGAGCGACTATTTCGAGGGCGTCACGCACTCCATCTGCACGCTGGAGTTCGTCGTACACCGTCCGCTCTACGACTATTTCATCGACGAGATGCTCAAGGTCTCCAAGCCCGAGGAATGGGGTGTTCCCGCCAACAGCCGCCCGCACCAGTTCGAGTTCAACCGACTGAACATCACCTACACCGTTATGTCCAAGCGCAAGATGCTCCAACTGGTCAAAGAAGGACTCGTTCGCGGTTGGGACGACCCGCGCATGCCGACCGTTTGCGGTCTGCGGCGTCGCGGCTACACACCCTCAGCTATCCGTTCCTTCATCGACAAGATTGGTTACACCAAGGTGGAAGGCATGATTGACCTCGGCCTGCTTGAGCATACCGTTCGTGAGGACCTCAAGGAAACCGCTCCCCGCGTCTGCGCTATCTTCGACCCGGTCCGACTGGTGCTGAACAACTACGAAGGCTCCGAGACCATTACCGCCCAGAATATCGACGGCATCGAGGCCCTCGGTACGCGTGAGATGCTGTTTGGCAAAGAACTGTGGATCGAGCGCGGCGACTTCATGGAAGATGCGCCGAAGGACTTCTTCCGTCTCAGCCCCGGCGGACGCGAGGTTCGTCTGAAGAACGCCTATATCATCCAGGCAACCGGATGCGACAAAGATGCCGACGGCAATATCACCACCGTCTATGCCAATGTGGACCTGAACAGCAAGTCCGGCACAGAAGGCGGAAACCGCAAGACCAAGTCCACCATCAACTGGGTGGAGTGTTCGAGCGCCGTGGACGCCGAAGCACGTCTCTACGACCGACTCTTCGCTTGCGAGGACCCCTCGGCCGAAGAAGGCGACTTCCGCGAACTGCTCAACCCTGACAGCCTCAAGATCGTCAACTGCAAAGTGGAAGGTTCGCTCCGCAACGAGATGCACGCACCCGTCCTCAAAGAGGGCATAGCGCAGGAAAACCACTACCAGTTCCTCAAACAAGGATACTTCGTGGTTGACCCCGACACCACCGCCGACCATCTTGTCTTCAACCGCACCGCCAGCCTCAAGGACAACTGGAAGAAATAAATTTTCAATTTTCCATTTTCCATTTTCCATTTTCAATTTTCAATTGTCAATTGTCCTACTCTCCCGACATAGTGAACCGCGACGGCAAGGATTACATCTTCTGTGCCTGGAGACGCAAATATGTACGTCTCACGCCCGAAGAATGGGTCCGACAGCATTTTCTCCATGCGCTCGTCGAGGACTTTGCCTACCCGCAGGCCCTCATTGCCGTCGAGGCTCCTATATCCGTTGGAGAGGTCAACAAACGCTGCGACGCCATCATCTACAACGCTGAACTCCGACCCCTCTGTATCGTCGAGTTCAAAGCACCTACCGTCAGCCTCACACAAAAGGTCTTCGACCAGGTTGCCGTCTATAACCGACGACTCGGCGTCTCCTTCTTCTTCCTCTCCAACGGCACCACCCATTACGCCTGCCGGGTGCTGGAGAACAGCTACCAATTGTTGCCCGACATACCTATTTACAGCTATTTATGTCAGAACACCTAATAGAACTCAATGACGCGCTGGATACGGCCACTTTTTACGGCGTCAACAACCAGAATATCGCCTGCCTGAAGAACATGCACCCCAAGGTGCGTGTTGTTGCCCGCGGGTATCATATCAAGGTTGATGGGGCTGCCGCCGAGATAGCCGCCTTTGAGCAGGACCTGCGCAAAGTCGAACGCTTCTGCATCGAACACAATACCCTCACGGAGGATATTATCCTTGCTATCATCAAGGGCGAGCAACCTACCGCTTTTCGGCACGACAACCTCATCCTCCACGGCGTCAACGGCAAGTCTATCCTCGCGCGCTCAGCCAACCAGCAACAGCTCTTCACCGACTTCCAGAGCCACGACCTCCTTTTTGCCGTCGGACCTGCCGGTTCGGGTAAGACCTACGTGGCGATAGCCCTGGCCGTACGCGCCCTCAAGAACAAAGAAACCAAGCGCATCATCCTCTCCCGACCCGCTGTCGAAGCAGGCGAGAAACTTGGTTTCCTGCCGGGCGACATGCGCGAGAAAATCGACCCGTATCTACAGCCCCTTTACGACGCCTTGCAGGACATGATTCCCGCGGCCAAACTGGAGGAGTACATGGAGAAAGGAGTCATCCAGATTGCCCCGTTGGCGTTCATGCGCGGACGCACTCTCAGCGAAGCCGTGGTTATCCTTGACGAGGCGCAGAACACCACCGTTCCGCAAATCAAGATGTTCCTCACCCGCCTCGGACTCGGCGGCAAGATGATCGTCACCGGCGACTTAACGCAAGTGGACCTGCCCAAGAGCCAACGTTCCGGACTGCGTGACGCCCTCGACAAACTCCAGGGCATACCCGGTATCAGTACCGTCCGTTTCACCCAAGCCGACATTGTCCGCCATCCTCTCGTCCAGCGTATCGTTGATGCGTACGACAAAGCCAAAAACAATGAAGAGTAGAGTGTACATAGTGCTTTTGCTGTGCCTGTGTCTCTTCGGCTGCGGCCACCGTTTCGTTCCCAAACCCTACGGCTACTACCGCGTGGACCTGCCCGAGCCCGACTATCAGACTTTCAGCCTACCTGACTATCCGTACTCTTTCAACTACTCTACCCTCGCCGAAGTTCGCCCGAAAACCGAGCCCGGCGAACAGTTTTGGCTGGACATCTACTACCCCCGCTTCGACGCGCGCATCCATTGCAGTTACAAACCTGTTGAGCGCAACCTGCGCGAACTGTCCGCAGATGCGCAGGATTTTGTCTTCAAGCACGCCGCCAAAGCCTCTGCCATCCCCGAACAGGAGTGGAACAATCCCGACGAACGCGTCTTTGGCGTCTTCTACGAACTGCGTGGCAACACCGCCTCGCCCTATCAGTTCTACCTGACGGACTCCACTTCGCGGTTCTTCCGCGCAGCCGTCTATTTCAACTGTTCGCCCAATCAGGACTCGCTCGCACCCGTCATCTCTTTCCTCGGCAACGATGTTCAACACCTCATCGAATCCTTCCAATGGCAATAGCATCAACCATACAGGACAACATCAGCCGCGGACACAAGATGCTCGCAGTGCTTATCGACCCCGAGAAAGCGGACGCTTCCCGTCTGGACATATTGTGTCCCTTGCTGAATGAAGGCAAACCCGATTTCATCTTCGTCGGCGGCAGTACCGGCACGCAGATTGAACAGGTGGTGCTCACACTCAAACAGCGCACCACAATCCCCGTGGTCCTCTTCCCGGGCAACGTGAGCCAGTTCACGCCCTCAGCCGACGCCTTGTTGGTTCTGTCTCTCCTTTCGTCCCGCAACCCCGAGTTCCTGATTGGAGCCCAGGTTCGGGCCGCCCGAAGAATCTTAAGCAGCGGCATAGACACGCTCTCTGTGGGCTATATTCTGGTGGACGGAGGCAGACCCTCTTCGGTACAACAGGCCACTCTCTCCGAACCATTGACAAAAACAGATGACATACTGGACACAACCATTGCGGCCGGGCTGCTCGGATTTCAAAGCGTGTACCTGGAAGCGGGCAGCGGCGCCGAAAGGCCCGTTCCCGTCCAAACCATTCAACAGGTGCGCCACACCATCCGCATACCGCTGATAGTGGGCGGCGGTATCCGCACAACCGGACAGATGCAGGACGCCTTCGCTGGCGGCGCAGACATAGTAGTCATCGGCAACCATTTTGAGTCCCACCCCGAACAAATACCCCTTTTCTGCCATGCAATCAACAGATGACGAGAAATATATGCGCCTGGCGCTGCAGGAAGCCGAAGAAGCCCTGCGTTGCGACGAGATTCCCATCGGCTGCGTCGTCGTATCCGAAGGACGAATCCTTGGCCGCGGGCATAACCTCACCGAGACCCTTCAAGACGTGACCGCCCACGCCGAGATGCAGGCCATCACCGCTGCGGCGGGTATGCTCGGGGGCAAGTACCTGCAGGGTTGCACCCTCTACGTGACCGTCGAACCCTGCGTGATGTGTGCGGGCGCTATTGGCTGGGCGCAGATAAGCCGCGTCGTCTATGGGGCACCCGACGACAAACGCGGGTTCCGCTCCTTCGCACCTAACGCCCTGCACCCCAAGTGTACCGTCACCGCCGGCGTACTCGAAAACGAATGCCGCGAACTAATACAACAGTTCTTTCACAACAAAAGATAACTCATCACGCCTATGCAGAACACAAACACTCGAAATAACTTCCTGGCCATGACACTCAAGATCAGTGTCTTGGCGTTGCTGGTGATTCTGATTATCACGATTTTCCCGCGCTCCACCTCCAGTTTCTCCTACCGTTTCACCGAGGGACAGGTATGGGAATATGAAGACATCATCGCGCCTTTCAATTTCCCTATCTACAAGACAGGCGAACAACTCCGAAACGAGCAGCAAGAGGTCCTCAAGCAGTTTGCGCCCTACTACATTGTGGACAACAAGGTCGGTGAAAAACAGTTGCAGAGCATCCTCGAGGCCGCCGCAGAGCGCCACCTTTCCGAGGAAACCAAGGAGTACCTCCACCAACAAGTGTCTTCCATCTACAAGCAAGGAATCCTCTCGCTGGCAGACATGGAGGAACTGCAGCAGGAAGGCTTCACGCGCATCACCATCGTCCAGGCCCGCGTAGCCAGCGCCTATCCGCTCGACTACTGCTATACCCCCAAGTCGGCCTACGATATCCTCTTTGCCAGCGCGCCCATCGCCTCGCAACAAGACGTGAAGATGCTGGAACTCAACTCTTTCCTCCTGCCTAACCTTACGCTCGACAAGCAAACCAGCAACAACATGCGCGAGGCCCTTCTGTCCGAAGTGGCTCCCACGCAGGGAATAGTCATGGAAGGCGAACGTATCGTCAGCAGAGGCGACGTCGTCTCGGCAGAGCAGGTACGCAAACTGCACTCCTACCAAATGGCGCTCGAGCAGCGGGGTGAGGACAACGGTTCCGAGTTGCTGGGGCATATCGGTACCGCCACGCTGATCTTCTCTTTTGTTGTACTTCTGGTTCTTTACCTGTTCGTGTTCCGCCCGCGCCTGTTTGAGGACATCAACACCATGCTGTTCTTCTCCATCCTGGTTTGTATCATCATCGCCATCGCCTGCGCGGTCGTCAACTACACTTCGCTCAGCATCTATCTGGTTCCTTTTGCGTGGGTGCCGGTGATTATCCGCGTTTTCTACGACTCGCGAACAGCCCTTTACGTGCATCTGATTACCATCATGATATGTTCGCTCCTGGCGCCTGCTCCGTTTGAGTTCCTGATTCTGCAAATCGCCGCAGGTATGGTGGCCGTGGGGTCGCTCCGCGACATGGCGCAACGCTCACAACTGGTGCAGACCGCCGCATGGATTCTGTTCACATACTCTTTGGGCTACACCGCATTCACACTGGCCGTGAGCGCCAATTTTGCCGTTCTGCGTTGGGAGATGTACATCTATTTCGTCGCCAATGCACTGCTCATCGTTTTTGCTTACGGACTGATCTACCTCTTTGAGAAATCGTTCCACTTGCTCAGCAGCATCACTCTTGTCGAACTGACGAACATCAACTCCGAACTTATGCTCGAGTTTGCCGAGAAGGCTCCGGGCACGTTCCAACACTCGCTGCAGGTAAGTAACCTCGCGATGGAAGCCGCCAAAAGCATCGGCGCCAATACGCTGCTTGTCCGTACCGGGGCATTGTACCACGACATCGGCAAACTGGCCTCGCCGCACAACTTCACCGAAAACCAGCAGGACGGCGTCAATCCTCTGGCCGGAATGGACACCATCACTGCTGCCAAGACGGTGATGTCGCACGTGACGGCAGGTATCGACATGTCCGAAAAACTGCACCTGCCGGAGATTGTGCGCGAGTTCATTCGCCGACACCACGGTACTTCGCGCACTACCTATTTCTACAACACCTACCGCAACGAACATCCGGGCGAACCTGTGGATGAGAGCCTCTTCCGCTATCCCGGACCCAAGCCCAACAGCAAGGAAACGGCCGTCCTGATGATGGCCGATGCAGTCGAGGCGCGCAGCCGTTCGCTCGAGAGTTTCACCGAAGAAGATGTCACACAGATGGTGGACAAGATGATTGATGCCCAAATGGCTGACGGACAGTTGGAAGACACGCCCCTCACCTTCCGTGACCTATACACCATCAAAGGTGCTTTTGTGCGTAAACTCATCTCCATGAACCACCACCGTATTGCTTATCCCGACCTGAAAAAATAACGATATGAAACAAGTAGAGATTATTACTATCGGCGACGAACTGCTCATCGGGCAAGTAGTCGATACCAACAGCGCGTGGATAGCGACACGCCTCAACGAATGGGGGTTTGAGGTGATGCAGATCACGTCCGTTCACGATGATGCGACACAGATACGCCAGGCCCTTTCCGAGGCGGAGTGTCGCGCCGATGTAGTACTGCTCACCGGCGGACTCGGTCCGACCAAAGACGACATCACCAAGCATACGCTCTGCGAGTACTTCGACACAACCCTCACCTACCGTCCCGAGATTCGCGAACATCTGGAACAACTCTATTCCTCCAGACCCGATGTCCTCAACCGCCTCACAGACACCCAGTGCCTCTTCCCCGAAAACGCCACCCTCATCTGGAACCGCGTAGGCTCGGCGCAAGTCATGGCTTGGTCCCGTCAGCCTTCTTCCCTCAGCCCTCACACCTCTCACATCATCTCCATGCCCGGCGTGCCCTACGAGATGATGTGGTGCATGAACCATGGCGTAGGCGAGTTGCTGCGCTCGCTGACTGAAGACGCCGGCACTATCGTCCATCGCACAATACAAGTCTATGGCATTCCGGAGTCGAGTCTGGCACTCAAGATAGAAAAATGGGAAGACGCTCTGCCCGCCGGCATGCATTTGGCCTACCTGCCCAAAGACGGCATCATACGTCTGCGCCTTAGCGGATATGGCGTCAGGCCGGAAGAGGTGGACACGGAGATACAGAAACTGCTGCCGCTGGTTCAGGACTACCTCTTTGCCACCGAAGACCAACCCGTCGAGGTGCTGGTAGGCGAGTTGCTCAAACAGCGCGGCCAGACTATCGCGACGGCCGAGAGTTGCACCGGCGGCAAACTGGCGATGCTCCTCAACCGACATGCCGGCAGCTCGGCATTCTACCGCGGGTCGGTGGTATCTTACGCTAACGACGTCAAGACAAGCGTCCTCCACGTACAGCCTTTTGACGACGCGGTCACCGAACAGGTGGTCCTGCAGATGGCTGACGGCGTACGCACGCTCATGCGCACCGACTACGCTATCGCCACCTCAGGAGTAGCCGGACCTGAGGGCGGAACAGACGAACATCCTGTGGGTACGGTTTGGATAGCCATAGCCACACCTCAAGGCACGCAGGCACGGCGATTCCAATTGGGCAAACTGCGCGAACAGATTACTGACCGCGCTGCCACCGCTGCATTGATATGGTTGATTAGGGAACTAAGAGCTTGTAACCCCTGAGCCGCATCGACACGATACGTACCCCCGATTCGGGTTCCAGCAGATGCCGGAGTTTGTTGATATACACCGACAACGAACGGCCGTTGAAATAGTTGTCCGAGAGCCACACTTCCTTCAAGATACGGCTGCGCTCCACCAGCTGATTGACGTTCCTGCAAAGCAGCAACAACACCCCGTTCTCTTTCGTGGTCAGGCTGTATGTGTGCGTGCCCACGCGCAGAACCTGGGCAACGCTGTCGAAACTCATGTCGGCATAAGAGAACGAGGTCGGCAATTGTGCCAAGTACTGATTCCACCGGCGCAACATGGCATTCATCTTGGCTATAAGCAGGTCCGGAACAAGCGGTTGCACCATACAGTCGTCTGCGCCTGCTTCGTATAGCGCCATCTGCTCCTCTTTGTCAAACATGTTCTGCACCACGAACACCGGGATGTCGGACACCCTGCGTATGTCTGTCGTTAGTTGCAGCAAGGCGGCCTTGTCGTCCAGCCCGAGCACGCAGAAATCGTACCGCGTACCGGTTACCGCACTGTACGCCTCGGACGCAGTCGAACAATAGTCCACGCCAAACTCCCTAAGCCGCAAGTACTCGCTCAGGACCACTCCCACATTCGGGTCACTTATGACAAGCAATATTCGTATCATCGTCTCACATCATACATCATACATCTTACATCACACATCATACATCTTACATCACACATCTCCCCTCACATCGGGTCCACATCCGGCGTAATCAGCACACCTTTGCAGGGGGCCAGCGTCCTCACGTAACGCATCTCCGCCTCCAGCATCTCCTTGGCCTTGGCATACGAGGCAGTGGCCTCAATCTTGAGCGTCAACTGCCGGATGTACAGGTTCTGCACCCGCCCTATTGCCGGCACGATGATGGCGGAGCAGCGCTGCCCGAACACCTTGCACAACCGTTCGTGTAACGTGCGCGAGGCCGTCTCTATCCGCGACAGTTCGCGGTGACGCAGCGTCAGCGTAATCAGCCGGAAGAAAGGCGGATAGCGGAACGACTTGCGCTGGTCGATTTGCTCGCGGTACATTGCCTCGTAGTCGTGATGTTTGAGGTAGGTGAAAAGCGGGTTCTCCACGTCCGAAGTCTGGAGGATGACGTGTCCCTCCGTTCCTGCCCGGCCCGCGCGTCCTGCCACCTGTTCCAACACTTGGTAAGCACGCTCATACGAGCGAAAATCAGGCTGGTTGAGCATAGCATCGGCTTTCAGTATAGCCACCAGACTCACATCCTTGAAATGCAGGCCCTTGGTAATCATCTGCGTCCCGACGAGGATATCTATCTCGTGGTCGGCAAAGCACCGAATCAGTTTCTCGTGCGCATCCTTGCCGTGCGTCGTATCCGTGTCCATACGCGCCACACGAGCCTCGGGAAACAGCGCACGCGCCTCTTCTTCTATCTTTTCCGTGCCAAACCCGCGGTCTCGGGGAACACCTTTGCCGCATTCCGGACAAACCGCCGGAGCAGGAATACTATATCCGCAATAATGGCACACCAGTCGTCCTCCGCCCCTCGACCCTTGACTCTCGACTCTCGACCCTTGACTCTCGCTGGCCGGCTTGTGTTCCGTCAGCGATACATCGCAGTTGACGCACTTGGGCACATACCCGCATTCCGGACATTCGATGTACGAGTTGTAGCCTCGCCTGTTCTGAAAAAGCAACACCTGTTTGCCTTCGTCCAACTGTTCCCGCATATGCACCACAAGCGGAAGCGACAGGTGCCCTTCCATCTTCTTTTGCTTGTATGCCTTGCGCAGGTCCAACAGGTGAATAGCAGGCAAAGCCAAGCCTTTGTAGCGCTGCATCATCTTCACCAGCCCGTATCGCCCCTGTTGGGCGTTATAGTAACTCTCGACAGCCGGTGTCGCTGTTCCGAGAAGCGTTTTGGCGCCGAAGATCGCGGCCAGCATCTGCGCCGTGGTGCGGGCGTGATAACGTGGAGCCGGGTCTTGCTGTTTGTACGAACTGTCATGCTCCTCATCCACAATCACCAATCCCAGCCGGCGGAACGGCAGAAACAGCGAACTCCTGACGCCTATCACGATGTCGTACTGATCTCCGGCCAGCACTTTCTTGTACGTCTCGGCACGTTCGCGGTCAGTGAAACGCGAGTGATACACCCCCAGCCGCTCACCGAACACGCGTCTCAAGCGGTCCGTCAGTTGCGTGGTCAAGGCTATCTCCGGCACCAGATACAACACCTGTTTGCCCGCACTGATCTGCTCTTGAGCCAAATGGATATACACCTCCGTTTTGCCCGACGATGTCACGCCGTGAAGCAGCACCGTGCTCTTGCTCTGCCAGGCCGCCTGAATCTCCTCCATAGCCCTGTTCTGCTCGTCATTAAGCGGATGAGCCGGAGCGGTCTCAAAAACAGGCTGCGCTTTTTTCCGCGGCCGCGACTCTTTTTCGATGCGCAACTGACCCGGCAATGCTGCGCGCATCACCTCGCCCAAAGTACACATGTAGTACTCCGACATCCGATGCCACAACCGCAGCTGTTCGGACGTCACCATCGGAAAAGTCTCGGGGAAATAAGAGATAGCGCGATAACGGTCAGTCTCCTCGTCTGCCGCAGCCTCGCGGACATGTTCGATGATGCCGGTCACCAGTTTCTTCTGGCCCAACGGCACTACCACACGCTGTCCGCAGACAGGTGTCTGCTCGCACAAAGAAGGAACAAAATACGTGAAACTGCCTTCAACGGCATATGGTAATATGACGTCAACCAGAGTCACTCGGCGTGGTCAGTCTGCTCGTTATGAAGCTCTTCCATGGCTTTGTTGTAGCACTCGCGGCACAACGGCTCATAGTTCTCCGTCTCACCTAACAGCACCTGCTTGCTGGAGCGGACCAGACGGTGCGAGAAATTGGCCAGATTGCCGCAGCGGACGCATATGGCGTGAGCTTTGAACACATCGTCGGCAATAGCCATCAGCGACGGCATCGGGCCGAAAGGTGTGCCCTTGAAATCCATATCCAAACCGGCCACTATCACGCGAATGCCGCGCCTGGACAACTCGCGGCACACGTCCACTATACCCATGTCGAAGAACTGCGCCTCGTCGATGCCCACCACGTCCACATCCGTCGCCAGCAACAGGATGCTCGACGACGAATCAACGGGCGTCGAGGGGATAGTATTGCGGTTGTGCGATACTACCTCGGTTTCCGAGTAACGCACGTCTATCGCGGGCTTGAAGATCTCCACGCGTTGTTTGGCAAACTGCGCACGTTTCATACGGCGAATGAGTTCCTCCGTCTTGCCGGAGAACATGCTCCCGCAGACCACTTCTATTGCGCCGCTGCGCTGCATGGGACTTTGTCTGTCACGTTCTGAAAACATATCTTCTTTTTTAAGTCAAAAGTCAAAAGTCAAGAGTCAAAAGTCGAAAGTCAAGAGTCAAGAGTCAAGAGTCGAAAGTCGAGAGAATGGCTCCGCCTAAAATATTAATTTTCAATTTTCCATTTTCCACGGCTTTGCCGATCGTATGAGGCTCTGCCGAATTAAGAATTTTCAATTTTCCATTTTCAATTTTCCATTTTCTTGATGTCTATCGCCGTCATCTGTATGGATGTGAGGCCGTTGAAATGGTTCTCGTCCAGCTCATAGCACACATCGGCGGGATTGCCGTTCTGGAAATAGGTTGCCAGGTCGCCCTGCCCGAAAGCGATGCCCGAAATCGACGCTGTCCGGTCGGTCAGGTCCAGCTTGAGATGCTCGCCCATCTTGCCTACGCGCTTCGTGTAGCGGTAGTTGATCATGTTACGCGTCACAAACACCGGCCTCGGGTTACCCGGACCGTAGGGTTCCAGACACTGCAGGATGCGGAAGAACTGGGGCGTGATGTCGCTGAGCGCTATCTCGGCCTCCACCTCCACGACAGGCTCCTGCTGGTCGGCCGTGATATGAGCGGCCACATACTCCTCAAAGCGACGTTTGAACTCGGGCAGGTTCTCTTCGCGCATCGACAAACCTGCGGCAAACATATGCCCGCCAAAATTGGTCAGCAGGTCGCGGCACGAGTCGATGGCCGTATAAATGTCAAAATCCGACACGCTGCGCGCAGAGCCCGAGATAAGCCCGTCCTCCGAGCCTGTCAGTACTATCGTGGGACGAAAGTAACTCTCCGTCAGACGCGACGCTACTATACCCACCACGCCTTTGTGCCAATGCTTCGAGAACACCACCGTCGTATGTTTGCTCGCGTTCTCGGGGTCCGACTGCAGTTGCTGCAAGGCCTCCTCCGAGATGGTCTTATCCATGTCCTGGCGCGATTTGTTGTAATCGTTCACCGCCTCACTCATCGCCGCTGCCAGGTCTGCGTCTTCGGTGATTAGCAGGCGCACGGCCTCGATGCCCGACTTGATACGACCGCAGGCATTGACGCGCGGGCCAATCTTGTACACCAGGTCCGAGATAGTCAGCCGCCCGGGATGAATACCCGCCAGGTTCATGATGCTCTGCAGGCCAACGGAAGGTTTTTTGTTGATCTCGCGCAACCCGAAATAGGCCAGAATACGGTTCTCGCCCGTCACAGGCACTATATCCGACGCGATACTCATGGCAGTCAGTTCCAGTAGCGGAAGCAGGTCGTAGAAGGCCATCTCGTGACGAATGGCATACGCCTGCGCCAACTTGAAGCCCACGCCGCACCCGCACAACTCGCGGTACGGATAGGTGTCGTCCTCGCGATGCGGGTCCAGCACCGCCACAGCTTTGGGCAACTCGTCGCCGGGCATGTGGTGATCACAGATAATGAAGTCTATCCCGCGTTTGGTGGCATACTCCACCTTGTCCACCGACTTGATGCCACAGTCCAACGCGATAATCAGCGTGCACCCATGCTCCGCAGCGTAGTCAATACCGCGGAACGAGATGCCGTAGCCTTCCAGATAACGGTCGGGGATATAGTAGTCCAGGTTTTCGCAGAACGGGTGGAAGAACTTGTACATCAGCGACACTGCCGTCGTACCGTCCACGTCATAGTCTCCGTAGATGAGTATCTTCTCGCCCTGTGCCATCGCGCGGTCGATGCGGTCCACCGCTTTCTGCATGTCTTTCATCAGATACGGGTCATGCAGATCTTCCAAACGGGGACGAATGAAACTCCGCGCCATGGCTGCTGTCGTCAGACCGCGACGAACCAGTATAGAGGCCGATAACTGACTGATTGCCAGCTCGTCTGCCAACCGAGCACAGATTGCCTCTTGCTCAGCCGTTAGGGGTTCTATTATCCATTTCGCGTCTTTCATCTACAAAATCGGCTGCAAAGTTAATGAAAACTTTTGACATTACCAAATAAAATACAAGAAAAATGTACACAACGAAGCAGATTGTGCCATTTTGACCTATAGACCCAAGTTTTTTCGGGTATACTAAAAGTGGCCAGCCGTTTGGCTGACCACCCCTTGAGTTTACTTATGCTCGTTTTCGGCGTCTTTGGCGCTCATGTTCTTGATGAACAGATTAACCAGGCGCTTGGTCACATAGGTATGCCGAACCGCATGTTTGGCCTTGTCTGCCATGGAGTTGGAGTTACCGACGGACTGCGTCTCCTGCTCGGCTTGCGCTACTGCCAACTCACGCTGGTCCATTTTGGCGCGGAGCTTGTCGGAGGCGTGGCTGTAGAAGTAGTTATAGAACGGCACGGCGGCCTTCATGATATACGGCGTAAGGAAGGTGGTTACCACACTGGCTGCCACGATGATAGGATACAAAGCGGGGTCCGTAACCTGGAGGCTGTTACCGAGTGCTGCGATGATGAACGAGAACTCGCCAATCTGCACGAACGAGAAACCGGTCTGCATTGCATCTTTCATAGTCTCGCCGCCCCACCAGCAGCCGAGTGTGCCGAAGACGATCATACCGATAATCACCACGAGGCAAACCAGCAGGATACTGGACCAGTACTCCAGCAACGAAGCGGGGTTGATCATCATGCCGACAGACACGAAGAAGATAGCCGCGAACACATTCTTCAGCGGGGTCATCAGTTGCTCGATACGATGCGACTCAACGGTTTCGGCGAGGATGGTACCCATCACAAAGGCACCCAGCGCGCTACTGAAGCCCGCCTCTTCTGCCGTCAGCACCATGCCCAAGCACAGGCCCAGCGCCAGGATGATAAGGGTCTCGTCGTTGAGGTAAGGCTTAACCTTGCGCAGCAATGTCGGGATAATCAGGATACCGCACACAAACCAAGCCACAAGGGTGATAGCCAGCACGAGCACTTTGTTGAGCAGCTCTTCGCCGTCAAACTGGTGACGGATAGCGATACTGGAGAGCAACACCATCAACACGACAGCCACAACGTCCTCAATGATGAGGATACTGGTTGCGCCCTTGACGAAACGCTCCTTGCTCAAGCCCGCCTCATCAACGGCCTTCATCACGATGGTTGTACTGGACATACACAACATACCTGCCAGGAAGAGCGAGTTCATCATGTCCAACTCGGCCCACTTACCTACGCCATAGCCCAACAGCATCATGCCGCCGATGATAGTCAAGGCCCCGATGGCCGCCACTTTGCCGCTGCTGATGAGGTTCTTGATGCGGAACTCCAGGCCGATGCAGAACAACACGAACAGCACGCCGATGTCGCCCCAAGCCTTCACGTTATCTGCTTCAACCCACGAGCCGCCAAACACGTGGGGACCCACCACCAAGCCGGCAACGATGTAGCCAAGCACTACCGGCTGTTTCATCAACTTGAACAACAGGCTGACTATGCCAGCTGTAATCATCAAAATGTAAAGATCATGTACCATAGTATTATGAATATAAGTTAATTCTCAACTTAGAACGGGTATCCTATTCCGAAGTTCAGCCGTACAGCGTCCAGGAACGACGGCATATTGAAATAGGTGTTGATAGGCTGAGTCTTGTCCAGCTTCCAGTCCTTGTCGTACTTGTACGTCTGATACGGCGAATGAATGCCAACGCCCAAGTCAAAACGGACAACCAATCCATCCAAGTCCAGACGCAAGCCAATACCCGTTCCCAGCGCAATCTGCTTCAGCAGTTCCGGGTTGTTGATAATACCGTCCAACAGGTTCTCCGGCAGTTTCATCGACTCGACTATCATCTGATAATCCTCTTCGCTCAGTCTGTCCTTGGTATTGAACCAAGTCCACACGTTGCCGGCATCCACAAACGTAGCGCCGTACAGTTTCCACACTATCGGGAAACGCAGCTCAAAGTTCGCCTCCAGTTTGACATCACCGGCGTGGAAGAAGTTCTGATTGTATTTCTCCGAATAGAAGTTACCCGGACCATAGGCGTAAGGCGCGGCGGCACGCATACCGTTGGGTCCGCCTGCGTAGAAGGCCTCCGACAAAGGCGCGTCCGTCGAGTTGCCCAGCGGCATATTGGCCCCCGCGTATAGGCGAGTGGCTATGCATACGCGTTCAGTAAGATTGAATCGGTTGCGCAGTTCAGCGCTCAGTTTGACAAACTGGTTGAACGTAATCTTGCCCATCGGTTTGTTCAGTTCGTCCCACTTATGACCGAAGGCACAATACAGCGCATTGATGATGTTTCCCGACTCTTTGATGCCCAGGTCGAGCATCGTGTTGACCGGGCGGGTCGAGCGGTAGTCGTTATAGATGAAGTTATATCCTATCGAAGGCACAAACTCGTTGCCGGCAATCAGTTTGATCAGTTGCGGGTATTCGGCGGCTTTGTTCATCAAACTGTCCGACTCGGCTTTCATGCGGACTACGGACAGCGAGAAAGGCGTGAAGATATGGGTGACGTAGCCCGACCTGTGCAGGAAATACGAGAACGAGCCCGTGAACCGGTGTACGCCGTATCCGCCAGCGATGTTCTCATACTGATAACCCAACGTATAGCGCGTGTCGCCCTCCGGCAGGTTGTCACCGGCCCAATGCAGATACGGGAACACCAGCGACGAGTTGATGCCAAACTTGTACGTATCCGTCTTCTTGGGGTCGCCGGGATGGCGGTCACGCAGCGCCCAATAGTACGCGCCGTTACCTTTGAGAGTCAGCGTCTCACCACGACCCAACAGGTTCTTCACCGACGATTTCAGGGTCAGGTCGGGGCCGATACTGTTGTTCGAGCGGTAGGCCAAACCCGCATCTGCCGTCAGGTCGTACGTACGGTTGATACTATCCCCGCGGTAATACTCCTTGCGCCGCCATTCCTTGGTGGCACGCACCGTCAGACCGCTCTTGTACAACTCACCCTCAAGGATGTTGTTATAGTCGCGCTGAGTGAACAGCCGCAGCATCACGTTACCCTCTTTGGTCAGTTTGTATTCGGCAGACAGGTTGTTCAGGAGGCCGTTGGTGGCATTCACTTCCGGATTATCTGAAATCGATGTGCCTACGGTAAGGCGCAGTCGGTCATTGAGGAACGATTTGCTGATGGCGATATTCATGTCATTGGTCTTACCCACCGCATGATTGGTCTGGCCGCTACTGATGTCGATATCCACCACCTTACCCATTTTGGAGTTGGCCATCGCTGCATTGATACGACTGTTGATGATAGACGACAAGGCATATCCTCCGCCTTGCGCCGCCACATTGCTCTCGCCCACGTACATACCCGTAGCCAGCAGCGTGGCCGCCAACCCTTCGCGGGTCTCTTCGTCCAAAGAAGCCAACTCGTGCGTGATAGCCTCGTCTTCGGGGGCCTCGAGGAAGAAATCCAGCGAGTTCAACCCGATAGAGTCCACCACCCCCTTCACGCGTACGCCGGTAACAAAATCCACACGGCGCGTCTCGTCATCTTTCGACTGCACACTGGCTTTCACTTTCTGCGACGCCGACACGGCCAACTGCGTCTGACCGAAAGCACCGTCAAAGGTCACGTGGCTGCCCGAGTCCACCTGGAAAGGCATGATGGGATACATCTTCGGCGAATAGCGGACAACACCTTCATCCACGTTAATCCGCCCGCCCAACAGCAACGTGTCCTCGGCTATCGAGTAACGCACATTCACCGTTCCGTAAGGCTTGACCTGCGCCATATTCTTCTTGTCAATAGGATAGGTGATGTCCGTCGTGGGCAGAATAGTCACATCCACATCAGCAACAATACTGTCCAACGGACCTGTCACCGTTCCGTGAATGTCTGTGGCCAAATCGCCATAGACGGGAATAGAACCGTCCTGCTCCAGTTTGGCCGGCGCAAAACTGTCAGCAGCCAGCGTCACGTCCAGGCGCATGCTGTTCAGGTCCAATCCGCCCGTGAGGGCAATGAACGTGCTGTCCGCGCCGTAGATGGGCAAGTGGTTGAGGTCCACCTTGTTGTGGCTCATCACCACCGGCGTTTCGCCCAGACTGAGTAACACGTTATAGGGTTTATACAGCGCCGAGACGCTAAGCGGCAGCACCTCGGCCGAGAGGTCGATATTGCCGGGCAGACCGTCAATCACGGCTTGCGCGCGAACCGCTCCGGCCAAGTCCACATCTGCCTTGCGGATAATACTGTCCACGATATCCAGAGGCAGGTCGTCCATCTGCACATCGGCGCGCAATGCGTTCGCGTACATCTCCGAACGGGCAACAGACAAGTTGATACTACGGTCGCGCAAATACATGTCACCGTAGGACACATCGCCCATTTTCATATGTCCGGTGCCGTTCAGGTCGTTGTCCTTTCGCTCCAAATCCAACGACAGGTCGGCATCCGCTTTCAGGCCATGCACCGACATAACCCCGTCGGTCAGCCGGCTATTGGCGCTAACTGACGCAAGCGTACTGCCCTCCGTCATCGCTATTCGCAGAGCGGCACTGGCGGCCGGCAAACGAAGAGCCGTACTGTCTTCGGGATGATTGATTTCGGGAATGGAGGCATCCAGCGCCAAGTCGGTCTGCAGCGAATCAGAGTGCAGATTCAGGTCTATCAGGTTGATGTCCAAGCCCATACGTTCGATGATATGCTGCACCGGACTGCCCGATGAGAGAGCCACATGGGCCTTGAGATCCGGTATGAGCCGACGGAGGGTGTCCAGTAATGTCAAGTCGGCAAGCGAAGTGATGGGAGTAATAACAGCCGAGTCGCCTATGGCTTGCAGGAGGGGCGGTATGCGGTCCTTGAGCCTCATCACGTGCATCGGACTCTCCAGGTCCGCCGTGAGGCCTTCGGTAGTAAGATTCAGCGTGGTGGCGGTGTCAGTGGTAAAATGTACATCCAACTGCTGCGCCCGGAAAGACTCGCCGGCCACATCTGCTTTCACATCATACATCTGTGTCTGATAGTCCACCTGCATCCGTTCGGTCTTGAGGAAAT
Organism: uncultured Bacteroidales bacterium; assembly: GCA_900321775.1. Lineage (GTDB taxonomy): Bacteria > Bacteroidota > Bacteroidia > Bacteroidales > Paludibacteraceae > Colicola. Next base: position 2,688 of record ONXE01000005.1, on the reverse strand, counting down.
CGACCACATGGAACTGATGCTCCGTCTGTGCCGCCAACTGCATGCTGTCGCCTTGCATGGCAAACGGCAGATGCAATGTGCCGTCCACCGTCTTGTTCGCCAACTGCGCATCCAAGCGCAGGCCGGAAACGCAGATGTTGTTGTATATGCCGTCGGTAAGGTGCAGTTTCACCTTACTCTTCGTCGCGCGCGAATCGAGGTCCAAGCCCCTACCCTTGGCGTCTATCTCGCCTGCCAACACCACGCTGCTGCTGTCCTGCAGCAATGACGCAAGGTCCACCCGCTCCACGTCCACATGCATGTCATACGTCTCGTCGTCGATGTCATAAAAGCCCTTCAACTGCGCCTTGCTGCCACGGAAATCGGCCACTCCGTTCACATCCACGCGCAGGGTCTCTATGTCCATCTCCGTCGTTTCCAAATCAGCCTGCGCACCTATTTCAGACGAGCGCGCATGCAGGCCGTGACTGGTAATCAGATGGCGGTCCAAGTCAACACAGGCATCGCCGTACAACGTATCTAACGGCAAAACGAAATTACCTATCGAAAGTCGGAAATTGCTCACATCCAGCCGACGGGCGTCGTATAGGTTGTCGCCCACATCAGCCAACACATTCGGTTGCAGCAAGCGTGTTCGGATGTCCAAGCCAAGAGGTGTGAGCAAGAAATGTACGTTGCGCAACTCGCCGTCCGGCACATCAAAAGCCATCAGCATGGCTGACGTGTCCTTGGCAGTCGTGTCTGGAGGTGTCTCCCTCAGATCTATTCCCACGAACGCGTCCGTCAGTTTCAAGCCATGCAGCGGGTACTCTCCGCGCGCCAAACTCAACCGCGGACTCCTTACGGCCAACTGACCGACAATCACATCCACGCCAACCGACGCAATCATACTGTCGGAATGGAAAGTCGTCTCGTCCAACTGCAGATGCTCAACAACGATGGGGATAGCCGTCAAGGTGTCCGTGCCTTCAGACGTCAGCAACGTAGCCTTCAGACGCAAGGCGTGCGTATAGACCAACGTATCCTGCCCGCGATGTCCCACAAACAGGCTATCTATATTCACCTCCAACGGCAGATCTTCCTGCCCGCGCCATGCACGATAAAGCACCATTGGCGAGTGATGAAACGGCGACAGATAAATCCGCCCGACATCGATATCCATGTCCGACTTCTCGTTCGCCAAAGCAATAGCCTTCTCCGTCGCTACGGCACGCAATGTAGGCACATACACCACACATGCTACTGCCACCAGCAACAACAGCGCCGCTCCTATGATTATTCCTATCACAGTAAGCGGAATCCCCCACAACAACTTCTTATATTTCACTCGCAACTATTGTCTGCGTACTCACACTATCAGTGATTTCACATCAGGTCATCACTTTCGGGTGCAAAATTAGTAAAAATAGTTGATACCACCAAATATTTCAGCAAAAAAATGCACTTCCCATGCGTTTTTTTTCATGGTTCCCATTTCTAAAACGTTTGCATAAGACACACATCCTCGTCTCACGCCTTGATTCGCAGCAACTGCGTGATGTCGGTGGTATAGCGTGGACTGTGGTGCTCTTGTTTGTAGATCTGCTGTTGTTCGGCGCCGGACAAGGGCAACTGCGTTCCGAGCATAATCACGCCCCGGCCGCAGCGCTCGCGGATAGCGTCCACCGACCGTTGCAGGCGTTTCTCCTTCTGCCTGTCACGCACGTCAAACAGGTCTTCCATCACAGCCGTTTCAGGCAAGATGCGCGTCAGAACCACTCCGGCCTGCTTGTACTGTATGCCTTCGCGGAAACGCGCCCGAAAAGCGCCAAGGATATACCCCAACATCTCGCGCGTATCAGAGGTGGCAACGGGGAAATTGACGGTCAGAGCAATGGCGTCCTGCTCGATATCCGTACGAAAGCGGGACGTGCGGGCAAAAACGACAGCCTGCGTGCAAACCGAGTGTTGCAGCCTGAGTTTGCGGGCACAAGCGTCGCAGAAATTGGCCAGTTGCTGCTCCAGCAACTCATGTGTCGTCACGGGCGAAGCAAAGGTCCGCGAAGTGGTGATGCTCTGTTTGGCCAACAGTTCCGACGTATCTATACTGTCCACTCCATTCAGTTCACGCCAGGTCAGCATGCCGGGTTTGTTCAGCAACCGCCGGGCAAACATCTCGGGTTTGTCGGCAAACTGCAAGGCAGTCTTGATGTTGGCCATCTCCATTTTAGCCTTGGCCTTGCGCCCTATGCCCCACACGTCTGCGATAGGAAAATCCTGCAGCGCCTTGCGTCTGCGCTCCTCGCTGTCAATAGCACAAGCGCCGTGATAACCGGCATACTGCTTGGCATATTTGCTCGCCACCTTCGCCAGCGTCTTCGTCGGAGCGATTCCCATCGAAACCGGGATTCCTACACCTTGTCCTATTTCGCGCACTATCTGCTCACAGAACGTCTTGCGCTCGCTCTCTGGCACGTGGTCCACGCTGATAAAAGCCTCGTCTATCGAGTACTGCTCAAACCGCGTCGTGTGCGTCCGGAGAATGCTCATCACGCGGCTCGATAAATCGCCGTAAAGCGAGAAATTGGAAGAGAAACATGTGATATGATATTTCTTGACCAGCCCCTCGATTTGATATAACGGCACGCCCATTTTTACACCCAGGGCCTTGACCTCATTACTCCGCGCAACCACACAACCGTCGTTGCC
>ONXE01000096.1 GCA_900321775.1 uncultured Bacteroidales bacterium | reverse complement strand
GGGAAGAAACGGATGATGGAGGAGGAGGTGCCAAGTTGGGCGAGGCCGATGAAAAGAGTGCCGGTGTCAATAAGCACTCGTGCCAACCCGATTTCCTCGGTAGTGAGGAAACGGGTCAGCACGAAGAATGTAGTCAGGAAGCCGACAAAGACTCCCAGATAGGTCACAATAGTGCCTTTAATGCTTTGTCGGGCTATGATTCCCATTTACTTCTCAATTCCGAGCAGTTCTACTTTGAAAATCAGGGTAGAATAGGGAGGAATAGAAGATCCGGCGCCGCGCTCGCCATATGCTAGGTTGTAGGGGATGTACAGTTCGTACTCGGAGCCCACGGGCATCAGTTGGAGTGCCTCGGTCCAGCCTGCGATAACCTGCGTTACGCCAAAGACGATAGGCTCGCCGCGTGTGTAGCTGCTGTCGAAAACGGTGTCGTTGATGAGTCGGCCTTCGTAGTTGACTTTCACCTTGTCTTCGGTGGTCGGCTTGGGACCTTTGCCCTCGCGGATGACCTTGTATAGCAGTCCGGATTCGGTTTTTACCACGCCGGGCTCTTTCTCTTTTTCCTCAAGGAAAGCTATTCCTTCGCGCTTGGCGTTACCATATTGCAGTTCGTTGACAGCCTCCTGGATGTAGCCGTTAGCCATCATCACGTCCCAATCGCCGTACTCTACAAAGCCGTTGATGAAGCCCTGTTTGATGAGTTCGAAGTCGGTGGTCAGTGCCTCGATTCCGATGAGGCCGGTAGCCTCTTGAGTTTTGATTTGCGAGCCGATTTGCTGGCCAATCTTAGCCAGTTGCGGATAGTCTTGACGGGTCTTGACGATAGCGTTCAGCTCTTTGATGAACTCGTCTTTGCCGGTTCCGGTGGTGTCACCACTGAGCACGTACATGGCAATCTGTTGGCCGTTGAGCAGACCAAAAGCATAGTTGATGGAGTCGCTGGCGTTCTTGAGGGTAACCGGAGCCACTTTGTTGGGGCATTTGGCCTTGATGGGTTTGAGGTCGCCTTTCTCGAGGTTGGTAGAAGCCTGATACTGAGCGCGGAAGTACTTGGTAGCGCTGTCAGCGGGCCACTCGTAGAACTCGTTGTTGATGGCGTTAACCAGGCCCTGGAAGAACAGTTTCTCGTTGATAGCCCATGCAGGGTTGTTGGCCAGACCGCTCTTTTCCATCTCTTTAACGGCATAGCCGATGTTCTGTGCTACACCCTGAATCTCGGAGGGCTCCTCCTGAACTTCGGTCTCATAGCCTTTGATGAGTCCGTCCATGAAGGCGGTGGTAGCGGCTTTGTACTCGGTAGAGTCGATGTTACGGAACTGCTGCATCTTGATGCCGTTCGCGTTAACCAGACCGAGGGCGTAGTTCACCGAGTCATTCATGTTGGTCAGTTCGACCGTTTTGCCCTCGTAGGTGTTACTGCAGGAAACCATTGCAACTGCTGCAACGATAACCAGAAGAGAAAATTTTTTCATTGTTTGTTATTTATAGTTTTTTTGTTGATAAGTCTAATAGGACTAATAGGGCCTATAGGTTATTCGTTGATTCCGAGCAACTCGACTGTGAAGACCAGTGCGGAATAGGGCGGAATGCTGGCGCCGGCACCATGTTCGCCGTAGCCCAGATGGTAGGGGATGAACAGTTTGTACTTGGAGCCGATGGACATCAGCTGCAGTCCTTCTGTCCAGCCTGCGATGACCTGGTTGAGCGCAAACGTGATAGGCTCACCGCGCCTATAACTGCTATCAAAAACCGTGCCATCCGGTAATGTACCTTCATAATGTACCTTAACTCGGTCTGTTGCCTTGGGTTTTTGTCCGAGGGTAGCCTCCAGTACTTCGTACTGCAAGCCCGAGTCTGTCACTTTGACAGAGGGGCGTTTGGCGTTCTCTGCCAGGAACTTCTCGCCCTCAGCCTTGGCGGCTCCGGCGGTTTGTTCCTCCAGTTCTTTGAAGAACTTGTCCAGCACCTGCTGGGCTTCCTGAAGAGTGATTTGTGGCTTGTTTCCAGCCAGCACGTCTTTCATGCCGGCAACAAAGTCCTCACTGTTGATGTCTTTTACGCCCGAATGAGCGAGATTTTGGCCAATTGAGAGGCCTAATGCGTATGCTATTTTGTCCATAATAATGTGTATTGTTTGCTTGGTTGGTGGCGAAAAGAGGTTTTATATTCCCTCTCCGTCCGTGAAGGAGGGCGTTTCTACGGCTTTTTGCTGCAGGATGCGCGAGTTAGGCGGCACATCGTGAGTCAGCCAGACGTTACCGCCGATGATGGTGTCGTGGCCGATAGTGATACGTCCCAGCAGCGAGGTGTTGGAATAGACGGTGACGTGGTCCTCCAGAATAGGATGCCGCGGCAGGTCCATAGGCCGTCCGTTGGCGTCGTAGGTGAAATTGCGTGCCCCAAGCGTAACGCCCTGGTACAGCATGACATGGTTGCCAATGATGGAAGTGGCGCCGATGACCACACCTGTTCCGTGGTCGATGCAGAAATACTCGCCGATAGTGGCAGCGGGATGGATGTCGATACCGGTCTCGCTATGCGCCATTTCGCTGAGCATGCGTGGCAAGAGAGGCACGCCCAACTGCATCAGACAATGGGCAGTTCGGTGATGAAGCATAGCCGTGATGAACGGGTAGCACAGAATCACCTCCGCCTCGTCTTTGACTGCGGGATCGTTCCGCAACGCAGCCTGTACATCCGTCATGAGCAGGCGTTTCAACTCCGGCAGCGCCGCGATAAAAGCGTCTGCAGTGCGGGCTATGCAGGAACTATTGTCGTCGTTGCACGCTTTGCACATCACCGTTGACAACTGCGAATACAGCAGTCCGCGCAGTATCTGGTCCGAGAAATCCCGGTTAGGATAATACTCGGGGAAGACGATAGAGCGCATCAGGCGCATGATCTTCTGCAGTTCGGAGTGGGAGGGGATGTTCATAAGACAGAGAGGTAGCGTTCGCCGGTATCCGGCAAGAGTGCAACAATCAGTTTTCCTTTGTTCTCGGGCAAGCAGGCCAGTTGTGCTGCGGCATGATAGGCTGCGCCGGAAGAGATGCCCACCAGCAATCCTTGCGTTTTGGCCAGTTCGCGACTGCCCGAATAGGCCTCGTCGTCGGTAACCGTAACGACCCTGTCCACCAGGGAAGGATTGTACGTGGCGGGTACAAATCCCGCGCCGATACCTTGTATCTTGTGCTTGCCGGCTTGTCCTTGTGACAGAACGGGCGAAGACGCAGGCTCTACGGCCACAATCTGCACGGACGGGTTGTGCGCTTTCAGTGCCGCGGCTACTCCGCTAATGGTGCCTCCGGTACCCACACCGGCCACAAAAACGGCCACTTGCCCTTCGGTGTCCGCCCAAATCTCTTCTCCCGTGGTGCGTTTATGCATCTCGGGGTTGGCGGGATTGTCGAACTGCCCGAGAATCACGGCGCCGGGAATAGCTTTCCGCAGCTGCTCTGCGCGGGCAATAGCACCTTTCATGCCTTCCGCCCCGGGAGTCAGTTCCAACTGCGCGCCATAGGCTTTGAGCAGGTTGCGACGTTCCACCGACATCGTGTCAGGCATGGTGAGAATCACGTTGTAGCCCTTGGCCACGCCTACCCACGCCAGCCCTACGCCGGTGTTGCCGCTTGTGGGCTCGATGATAGTGGCCCCGGCGCGAAGTTTTCCGTGCTGCTCGGCATCCTCTATCATAGCCAACGCAATACGGTCCTTCACGCTGCCACCGGGATTGAAGCACTCCAGTTTGACAGCCAGGCGCGCTTGTTGCCCCGGCAGTCCGGAGAGCTCTAACATCGGAGTGTGACCTATCAGGTCGGACAGTTTCTGATACATATTATTTGCCTTGACTGGTTAGTTGAAGCATGCGGCTGACGTACTTGCCGATGATGTCGAACTCCAGATTGACGATGGTTCCGGGTTGGATATATCGGAAATTGGTGTTCTCGTAGGTGTAGGGGATGATGCAAACCGATATATAGCCTTTGTCGCCTTGCACATCGGGCTCGCAGACCGTGAGGCTCACGCCGTTAATGGCGACGGACCCTTTGTCCACGCAGTAATAGCCGCGAGTGATCATCTCTTTGGACGAGTCGTACTGAAAACGGTAGTACCACGAGCCGTCGGTCTCATGCACGTCCACGCATACTGCAGTTTGGTCCACGTGTCCCTGCACGATATGTCCGTCCAGACGTTCTCCCGGAAGCATGCTGCGCTCCAGATTCACGAAATCGCCTACCTGCACTGCGCCCAGATTGGAGCGGTTCAGCGTCTCCTGCATCGCCGTGACTACGTATTCCTTCGTATCCGCGTCATACTTAACCACGGTCAGACACACGCCGTTGTGGGCAATAGACTGATCTATGGTGAGCGCCTCGTCAAACGGGTTGCGAAGCGTGAAATGTTTGTTTCCCTGCTCTTGCTCGATCTTGAGCACCTGAGCCATTTTTTCTACTATACCGCTGAACATATTAGTTGACTATTTACAATTTATTGAAATATTTACCTATTACCGGAAGTCCCGAAAGCGGGAAATCCCGTTTGATGAGAATGATTACATATATGCCGAGCAGTGCCGTGCCGATGAGCATCATCAGCCATGTGTTCAGATGCATCATCCTGAAACCGTAGTAGCAACTCAGCAGTCCCAGTGTGAGGCAGGTGTACCCGCCTATAGTCTTGAAATCATATGGGATACGCAGTTTGTTGCGCCCGATGAAATACGACAGCAGCATGATGACAAAATAGCAGACCGTGCTGCTGAAAGCCGAAGCCACATAGCCCAGTCTCGGCACGAAGATAACCTGCAGCGTGAAGGTGATAGCCAGTCCGATTAGCGAGAAATACGCGCCCCAGCGGGTCTGGTCCGTCAGTTTGTACCAAAAACTCAGGTTGAAATAGATGCCCTGGAAGATATAGGTCCACAGCACGATAGGCACGATGAACAGGCCCTCCCAATAAACAGGCTTGATGAGGTACTTCAGCAAATCCAGGTACACTATCATAATCAGTAGAATCAGATAGGAGAACAGGATGTAGTATTTCATCGCGTCGGCGTAGGCTTCTACCGAGTTGCGGTCCTTGTGTTTGCTGAACACGAACGGCTCGTAAGCGTAGCGGAAGGCCTGCGTGAACATCATCATCACCATCGCCACCTTGAAGCACGCGCCGTAGATGCCCAGCTGCGCGTTGGCGTCCTCGCCCACGTACAGGTACGGGAAGATGATTCGGTCCAGCGTCTGGTTCATGATGCCCGCTACGCCTAATATCAGCAGGGGAAGCGAGTAACGCAACAGTTCTCCGAGCAGCGCCCATGACGCTTTGTTCTCGCGCCCGCGCGCAGGCATAGTCATAAAGAGGAGACAAACGGTCTGGATGCCTGTGGCCAGGATGTTCGCCACGAACACGTACCCTACGCCGTAGTCGGGATTGAACCAGGGGCTGATGAGTGCCGAGTCCTGAATCTCGGGGCAGAGCACCAGGAAGAACAGGTTGAAGGCGATGTTCAGTCCTACGAACAGCAGTTTGAGCGAAGCAAAAGCGATAGGTCGCCGCTGGTAACGCAGGTAGGCAAACGGTATGCACGAGAACGCATCCATGGCCACCACTACCGCCAGCAGCGCAATAAACTCCTCGTGTCCCGCATACCCCATGGCAGCAGCGATAGGACGCTGGAACAGCACGCACACAACGGCAAAGAGGGTAGAGGTGGTGAGCAGCGCCGTCCATGTGGTTCGATAGACCTGCTGCGGGTTGTAGCCCTCGCGGTTAGCGAAACGGAAGAACCCCGTCTCCATGCCGTAGGTCAGGATCACCAACAGCAGCGCAGTCCACGCGTACAGGTGCGTGACGATGCCGTAGTCCGCCGTCTCCTTCAGCACATATGTGTATAGCGGCACAAGGAGCCAGTTCAGGAACTTGCCCACAATGCTACTGATGCCGTATATGGCAGTGTCTTTGGCCAACGAACGCATCTCACTCATCGCCGCGTCCTCCTATACAAATGACTATCTCGCCCTTGGGAGGCGTTGTCTTGAAATGCTGAATCAGTTCCTCCAGCGTGCCGCGAACAGTCTCTTCATGCACCTTGCTTATCTCGCGCGTGACGGAGCCGGGACGCTCTTTTCCGCACACTGCCGCCAACTGTTCCAGCGTCTTTACCAGACGGAACGGCGACTCGTACACGATAAACGTCTGAGGCAGCGCTGCCAAGGCCTGCAGGCGGGTCTGACGACCTTTCTTCTGCGGTAGAAAACCTTCGAAGAAAAACCTGTCATTGGGCAAACCGCTGTCCACCAACGCCGGCACAAAAGCCGTGGCACCCGGCAGACATTGCACCTCCACACCCGCCTCTGCGGCAGCGCGAACCAGGTAAAAACCCGGGTCGGAGATGGCAGGAGTGCCCGCATCTGAGATGAGGGCTATCTGCGCACCGCCTACCAGACGATGTACAATATCGTCCGTCGTCGCGTGTTCGTTGAACTTATGATGGCTCTTCAGAGGCGTGTGGATGTCATAATGCTTCAGCAGGATGCCCGAAGTCCGGGTATCTTCCGCCAAAATCAGGTCCACCGACCGCAACACATTCAGTGCGCGGAACGTGATATCCTCCAGGTTGCCGACAGGGGTGGGAACAAGGTACAGCATCTCTTACCAACGACGCTTGAGGATGTTGTAGAACAGTTCGTATGTGGACGACTCCTTGTCCCAGATGAAGTGCTTGGCTATATAGTCCTCGGCTTCGTCCAGGCTGTCCAGTTTGTTCAGCTCGACTATGGTCTTGGCCATCAACTCGCCGTTGCCGCCAAACAGCTCGCGCTGGAACAGGAAACGGTCTCCTAACGAAATGGCTTTCTTGATGTCCGTCACCTTGGGCACAACGCTATGCGGCATTTCGGGTTCCGGAGCAGGTTCGGGCTCTTCTTCCTCCTCTTCTTCCGGCTCGGCGATAGGCAGCATAGGCTCTTCATCCTCCGGCTCTTCCGGAGCAGGCTCCGCTTCCGGCTCTTCATCCTCGTCGAAACTGTCCTCTTCGGGGATATCAAACTCCACGCGGCTCTCCAGCGAATCCATGCGACTCTCCAGCTCTGCCTGCGCCTCTTGATAGGTCGCCAGTTGCTCCTGGAGTGAAGTAAACGAAGTCAGCAGTGCCGACACTTGTTCGGACAACGCCTCCAACTCTTGCTGGATGGCTTCGTTATTGTCTT
>ONXE01000168.1 GCA_900321775.1 uncultured Bacteroidales bacterium | reverse complement strand
TATTTACTCCAACTCCGGGTGCTGGATGGTGACGTCTTTCCCGGGCTCGGAGAAATAGAACATGTTCAGGATAACGGGCCTGGTGCCGCGGTTCTCGCCACGATGGATTTTGTCAACCACTTCCACCAGCGGCTCGCCTTGGCGGAACGTGCGTTCTGTGCCGTCCCGGCAGACGATCGTCAGTTCACCTTGCTCCACGATTCCATAATTGATAACCGGGTGATGATGCCAGCCCGTAACGGCGCCGACGGGGAAAAGCATTCGTGTTACTTTCAGTTCCGGCCGTCCTGTCGGGAAGTCCGGCAACTGTGCGCCGTCCCAACTCTTGGAGGTTCGGATTAGTTCGGTAGATGTGATGTTGTTTGTCATGTTATAGTGGTTTTATGTTTGTTAGTGGATAGGCAGGAGGGACAGGAGTTCCTCGGGTCTGTCGATGAGAGTGGTTACTCCGGCTTCGATGAGTCGCTCACGCGGTACGAACCCCCAGGAGCAAGCCACGAAAGGCACTCGGGCATTGAGGGCTGTGTCGCGGTCCACCAGGCTGTCGCCAATATAAAGCGGCAGAGACGCCTTCGAAGCAACTGCGTTCAGTATGTCTGCAACGATCTGCGGGTCGGGTTTGCGGGGAATACCGTCGCGCTCGCCCAAAATGCAGTCGAAGGTGTCGGGGAAGAAATGGCGGACGATCTTCTCCGTGGCGGCCTGGTACTTGTTGCTGGCGACAGCGAGCGTATGACCTTTTGCGCGGAGTGTGCTCAGCAGTTGCGGAATACCGTCGTAGGGGCGCGTTTGGTCGCAGTTGTGTTCGTTGTAATAGGGCACGAAGAACTCGCGCAGCCGAGCCACGGTCTCGTCGTTGCGTTCCGCTTCCGGCAAGGCGCGACGAATCAGGTTGCTGATGCCGTTTCCCACCATGGCAGGATAGGCCTCGATGGGATGCGTGGGAAAGCCCGTTTGCGCGAGCGCGTAGTTGCAGGCGTAACCCAAGTCGTCAATCGTGTTGAGCAACGTGCCGTCCAGGTCGAAGATAAGTATCATAGGTGTTTGTCTTTTTTAGGGTTCTTGGGAAACCAGCCCCGCGCTACGCGTTTCTGCTGCTCAAACAGTTCCAGGATGGACCAAAAACAGGAGAAAGCAAAGGCGCCGAGGAGGACTGAGAGGATGACGTTTTCCACCAGCAGCGAACCAACCAGCGCGGCCGTGCCTGCAACTGCAAAACACGGCCAGCAACGGACGCCCAGGTAGTACTCGGCTTTGATGACAATAGGATGGAAGAAACCTATCATCACAAACACCGCCGCCCCTATGAGAATACCGATGTAGTTCATTTCTTAAGTGCTCCCTGGTAGATGGACGGCGTTTCACCGTAGTTGTTACTCAGGCAGATCGAGTCGGCGGTAACATAGCCCTCAAGGTCGGTGATGATATATTTCTCGTAGGGCTTGTTGCCGGCTGTGGGCACGATGCTGTCGCCGTAGAAACGGATGGTCTGCCCCTGCTTGGTGTAGGACACGCCGCTGATGAGCATATCGATGGTGACGGGCATCATCGTGGCAAACTTGACGTCATACATATATAGGTCGAGCGTCGCGTCGTCGATGAGGACGATCTTGGTGCGAACGTTTTCTTTGGTGAAGCCTGACGAGGTAACCGTCAGCCGGCCGTAGGCCTCATAAGCACTTGTGTCCTCCGGCAGCGGCTCTTCGGGAGTGCCGATGTGGCAGGCGGTGAAGAGAATAGCGGTAATCAAAACGTAGAAATGTTTCATAATAGTAAGTCAATATATTGTTTATAATTCGAATCGTAGTGTCGCGCCCAGTTCGCGGGGCTTGCCGCGTTGCAGGAAATCGTTGCCCATCGAGCGGAAATAGAAGACGTTGTAAGGCGTGTCAGCGAGGTTGTGTCCCCAGAGGTCGAGTTGGATATATTTCCATTCCAGCGTCAGGTTGGCTGCCAGTAGTGCGTAAGGCGCTTGCATGCAGTCGTTCTGTTCGTTCCAGTAGAGCGGGCCGAGCATGTTCACTCGTGCCGAAAGGGAGAGTGCATGCAGCCATTTGCTGCCCACGCGGTAACCCGCCTGCACGAGCAAGTTGGCCGTATGTTGCGGCGCGTAGGGGATGAAATGGCCGGAGTAGTCGCCCATGCCGTCGTTGAAGTCGATGAACCGTGCGTCGGTGAACCCGTACGAAGCGTCCACTATGCCTTGCCAGATGCCCGTTTGCCAACGGTAATGCAGAGCAGCCTCGGCGCCCCAGATACGCGAGCGGGCCGCGTTGGCCATCATACGCCCGGTCGTCTTGCCGTTGGGGAAGATAGTGACCTGCTGGTCGTAGCATTGGATATGAAAGGCGTCCACGTCAATCTTCAGGCCCTCAACCGGCATAAAATGTGCGCCCACCTCGAACGTCCAGTCGCTCTCGGGTTTGTAGCGGGTGATGGCCACGTCGGTGAAGCGCGGGTCGGCCATATCCAGATGCAGACCCATGTCAGCCGCCATGTCGTTCATCACCTGATTCTGGGTGATGGTGCTGAAGATCTGCGGGTTGTAACCTCCGGCCTTGTAGCCCTTGGCGGCGTAGCCGTACACTGTTCCCCACGAGGCGTCGTACGAGACGGCCAGACGCGGCAACACCTGGAAATAAGGAGCATCCTGCACGCCCCGAATCTCGGTGTGAACGGTCTCGAAATCAGGCATAATCATCGTGAAACGGTAGTTGAGGTCAGCTGTGCTGAGATAAGCCATACGCGTGTATTCGTAGTCCAGACGTATGCCCGCGTTGATGTGCCAGTTGCCGAAATGGAAATGACTCTGGTGGTAGGCCGCAGCACCCACATTAAGCAGGTCGAATGTGCCGGGGATGAGCAGGGTCTGGTTGCTGATGCAGATTGAGTCGTCGGGGAAAACCGTTTGGATGCCCTTGTTGGCGTTGCCGAGAATCAGTTCATCGATGCCTTGTCGCATGAACGTGACGGGTGCCTGCATGGCGTTGCTCTTGAGGAAATGACTCAGGCCGACGTTCCACTCGTACCACTCGCAGGGTTTGGGAGCCCGTAGCAGCGCATCGACGGTCTCGCCGTGGATATGCTGGGTCTGCCGGAGGGTGAAGATGTCTTGGGAGGTGTAGTCCTGATCCATATGCATGTCGTCGTGCAGGAACTGATAACTGGCAGTCAATTGCAGTCGCCATCCGTCGCGGGTGTAGTCCGCTTTGAGCGAAGGCAGGATAGCCAGTCGCTCGTAGCTGCCCGGGCGGTTATAACAGATCTGTCCCGTTGCCACGGAGGCGTAGGGAAAGGCGCCCTGGCTGACCCAATCGGCGTAAAGCGTAGCAGTCAGTCGCCAACGGTCGGAAGGCCGGCTGTCGAACACGAAACGTCCGCCGGCTTGCTGGCCGTAGTCCACGCGCGAACCGTCAAAAGTGTTGGTGTAGAATCCATCGGTACGCTGATAACGCGCCGCCACGCCCCAACCTATATTGGCATTGACCGGCTGGTAGCACGAGGCCTGCGCCCGAACGCTGTTGGCGGTGGCATAACCGGCAAGAGCATGCACTGCCAACGTGGTCAAATCCAACGGCTGCAGTGTGCGTATCTCCATCACGCCTGCAGGCGAATTGCGACCGTACAGGCTGCCTTGAGGGCCTTGAAGTAGTTCGATACGTTTCACGTCTTGCATGGCGTGGTCGTAGATGTTCTTGTCCAACAAAGGCACGCCGTCGACAACCATCCCCATCACAGGCTCGTTGATACGACTACCCAAACCGCGGATGTAGATACTGCTGGTCATCGCGCTATGTAGATACTGCTGGTCATCGCGCTGCCGTAGTCCGGCATATACACGTTGGGAATAAGCGAACTGACATCCTTGGGCGTCACAGCCTGCGTTTCGCCGATGAGACGACTGTCAATAACGCTCATCTGCATCTGTTGCTGAGAGGCGGGACGCTCCACTCGCGACACGGAAACATCTATGTCCGGCAGGGCGACCGAGTCCGTCCAACCTTCAGGTGCTGCAGCCCAAATCGGCATTATCGCAGCGAGAAACATCCCTATAATCCACTGTCTTTTCACGCTCGTTTTCTGAAATCGGCTGCAAAGGTACTGCTAATTTCTTAAAGAATGCTTAAGATTATCTTAAGAAGACTTAAAATCCCCATAAATAGGGATACGAAGTTCGTTGACAGTGTTGTTGATAGCCAGAGTTAGGGAGAAATGAGTGAGGCTCAGCCGCGAAGTGATTCGTATTGTGCCGGGTTTGGCAGAGGGCAGGAGGGCGGCCAAAATGCCGTCGAGCATGGTTCGCAGTTCGTCGTGCGTCATTGTAATCTCGCTGACGAAGGGGTCGAGGTGTATACGGGGTACGAGGCCTTTGTTCTCGAACTCGGCGCGATGGCTTTCCATCCATTCGGTGAAAAAGGCCTGAATACTGATGTTGGTAGGTTGTGTCGTTTCGTCGGTGTGCAGGATCAGTCCTGCGCCGCGGATAGTCTCTATCGGGCGTGTGCGGGACAAACCGAGTTTGCGTCTGATGGCGTTC
>ONXE01000047.1 GCA_900321775.1 uncultured Bacteroidales bacterium | reverse complement strand
CATCTCGTCGCTCAAATCCTGTCCGCTGAACATGCGGTCCCATTCCTTCATACGGTCGATGGAGTTAGCGTCCCAAACCAGACCGCAAGCGTTCTTGAAGATGGTCGTACCCGGGCTGCGGCGCTGACGAGCCTCAAGGGCCATCTCAGCACCTACATATGACTTGGCCACCTCCGGCAATACGGTCGGCGTAGCCCAGTTGAAGTTGTTCGAGTAGTTGATCTGGAAATTACCTGCAGCCTTGGCGCCGCTTTTCGTGGTAATAAGGATTACGCCGAAGGCGCCTCGTGTACCGTAGATGGACGACGAAGCAGCATCTTTCAGGACTGAGATGTCGGCGATGTCGTCTGCGTTCAGCATCGAGATGTCCGAGATCTCCACTCCGTCCACGAGGATAAGGGGTTCGCATCCGCTCTCGTTGATGAGCGAAGACACTTGACCACGAATACGGAACGTAGGCGATGAGCCCAGACGTCCGGAGGTGTTGGTGACTGTCAAACCCGGAGTGGCACCCTGCAAGCCTGTACCTACGTTAGGAATAGGACGTCCGTCCAATTGGTCATCCACGCTAACGGTAGCAACTGCGCCCGTCAGGTTGGCTTTCTTCTGGGTGTCATAACCTACTACAACCACTTCTTCGAGCAACTCGTTGTCTTCCTGGAGAGTTACGTTGATAGCGGTGCGGTTCATTACTTTCACATATTGGGTCTTGTAACCCACATAACTGAAAGTCAACTGGTCAGTAGACTTGGCGTTCACTGAGAAATGACCGTCAAGGTCGGTGATAGTTCCCTGGTCTGTACCATAGACAACCACGGATACTCCGATCATCGGCTCGCCGTTCACGTCCTGCACTATACCGCTCACCTGCTGAGCGCTTGCCCATACGGGCAGCGCCAACAGGAGAAGGGACAGCAACATGCGGCAAAAGCCTCCTAATTTCTTAGTCTTCATGTGTGTGCTATATTATCTGTTTTTCATTTTTACTTTTAAAGCTCCGCTCCAAGTACGTTGTACGTCTTGTCGCCCTTGATAATCAGTACCTGACCGTCGCGCAGCACTTTGCGAACGGTGTCGTCCTGACCGCCAATGTTCTTGAAGCCCACATCCTGTTTCTTATAAGGAACGCGCGTGGTGTACGAGTTGACAAGTTTCGGCAGGGAGAATACCATCAGTCGCTCGATGGAGCTACTGATCACGTACAGGTTGCCGGCAGCATCGAATTCGCAAGCGATAGCCCAACCGGACTTACCCCATTCGATCACGTATTTCTCGGTGAGGGTCGGCACATTGTTGGCGTCATATTCTACGTCATATACGGCTACAACACCGGTCTCGCGGGCAATGGCTAGCAGACTGCCGTCCACGCTGACTGCCATACCGCCACGGTTGCAGGTTGAAATCTCGCCGCCGCAGTTGTAGTCCATCACGCCGTTGGTGAAGTGAGCAAGAGCCGGCTTGGCAGTAGCAGAACTGTAACGGTACTGGCTCATGAAGAAGCCGCCGTGACCGTCGTAAGCGATTTCACCGCAACCGTTCTCGTAGTAGTTGGTCGTGCCGTCGTCGAAGATAGTAGCCGACGGAGCAACACCCCAAGGCAGGCTGTCGGCCTGGCCGATGTTGTACTGATAGATGTTGCAATATACGGTACCCGAGCAGTTACGGCTCATGGTGTAGAGTGTCTCGTCCGGACCTTCGCCCAGCACGATACAGCTCATCACAGGGTCAGTAACCAGCACGCCGCTGTTCTTGATAGTACCGTTTTCTTTGTTGCGCTTGCCGGTGAAGACAGGCTGGAACGTGCTGTCCGGATGAGCCGGATCCATGATGTAGATGCCCGACGAGCTGATGACAGACGACGGTACATATACCATACCCGAAGGAGCCACGCCGAGGTTGGCGGGACCGAACTGGTAGTTGGTGTTCGTGGTCTCACCCCAATCTACGTTGCCGTTCCAAGCGGTTGCGCCCTGGTTGGTGATGTCCACGAAGTCAGAGGTCAATGTATAGATACCTTGCGTGGTCTTACGAGCGACAGCAGGCGAACCCTCAGAGATCTGTCCGCCCTGTGCCTCGGACACGTAGATACGGCCGAAGTAAGGCGATGACGGCGTGCGGTCAACAGTCATGCCGCGCGGTACGTAGAACTGGAAGATCGGGTCGTCGTTTGACACCTTCACCGGATAGCCCACGCTGCGTGCGGAAGCGGTGATGCTGAAGCCGTCGAAGCCCTGGTTACCGAACGGGTTAGCCACTTCATGGAAGCCCTTCGACATAGCGCCCAGGTTCTCGTTGGCCTTGGTCTCGCCGTCCTTCTCAATCGAGATGGAAACGGAGGTGGCCTCCTCATTCAGACGGAAACGGAACACGTTGGCGGTCTCGTCGTAGCTTACCTCGCCGGCGTAGATGTTAGCCACCGGAGTAACAATCGAGTTGAAGGTGGTGTACTCGGCGCTTGCGCCCTGTGCGTTGGTGGCAAGGATACCGATATGGATAGTATAGCCGTCCACATAAGCGATGGCAGCGCCGTTGGTGGCAACTGTGTTCACGCTTACCGTATCGGATACAGGCAGCATGGTGGCAAAGCCGTTGGTGATGTCATATACGCAGAAGCCGAGGCCCTGTGCAGCAGGCACCGGACGAACCATATACGAATGATGTGCGTAGCGGAAGAACGCGGGCGTCATGTTCTGCTGGTCGTTGAAATACGGATCGCTTGCCAGCGGAGTAACCACGAGTTTGCCCGTGTTGTTCCATTCACGTTCCTGCTTCCAGAGCGAGCCGTGGATAGCGAACGAATATTCACCTGCCTGGTCCTTGGAAGCGATGAGGCCCTGCGTAGGATTGGCGAAATCGTCGTCGTAGTCGTAGAAGACAAGGCTGCTGCCGTCAACGGTCAAGGCCTCCAGATAACCGTCGGCAGAGAAGGCTATGTCAGAAACGTTGGCGAGGGTCACACCTGCGGGTAGAGGCAGGGTATCCAGTGCGGTGAAGTTCCAATCGCGGAGGATAATACCGTCGGACTGCAGGGTTGCCACCTTGCCGGCCTTGTACGCGATGCGCTTGTAGGTCTGCGTACCGCCGCTGACAGGATTGCCCTTCGTCTCGAAGCTGTACTCTTCCAGAGGCAGCGTGCCAGCGTCTTGCTCGGGATCTTCGTAGTCAGGCACATCCATGTGAGTGTTCTTGAGGAACATTCTCAGACCCACGATGTCGGTGGCAGATACGATAGCCGTCTCCACCACTTTCTTGTAGTTCTCCAGCGTAGCCTCTACGTGATAGGTGCCCGGCTGCAGGTCATAGAAAGCAAACACGCCGTTGTACCAGTTGTCGGTGATCACCGAGTCCAGACGATTAAAGTTCTCGTCCATCAGCACCACCTTGGCACCATTCAGTGGCAACCACTGGTCGTCCGTGCCCGGCGTATAGTAGAAATTCGGCTGATTCAGCACGTCCACTTTCTCGTTGGCAGACTTCACATAACCGCTGATGGTAGCGGTCTGCGGTAACTCGCGGCCGAAGTACGTATGGAAATGCTGGAAGAAACGCAGTGCCTCCAGTTTGCAGTAGTCGGCGTTGCACAGGCGGTGTGTCTCGGGAGCGTAGTCGTGGAAAGAGCCCTCGGACAGGAAGCCAGGCACGGTCAGCGGATAGAGTACGCCCAGGTAATAGCCCAGGAACGTGTTGTCGCCTCGCAGCAGGGGGCTCGGTGATGTCCAGCAGGTCAGCAGGTTCTGAATCTGGATGTTACCCGAGTTGCGGGCCATAGCGATGTCCGTCTGCTGTACGGAAGCGCTGTTGGGGCTATCGCTATAGAGCAGCAACAGGTAGTTGGTCTGCTGGTTCAATGCGTTCGAGTGGATGGAGAGGAAATGGTCCACATGGTTGGCGTTGGCCTCCTCGGCAATGGCGCTCAGGTCGCGGTCGTCACCGTTAACCAGCTCGGCATACTCGGGCGAACTCGGGCTGTAGTATTGCTGGTCGCGGATACCGGACTTGTTGGTGGTACGGCTCATGATCACCGTAGCGCCGGCTGCCTCCAGCATGTCGCGAAGAGCCAGGGCCTTCACCAGGTTGGAGTTGCTCTCCCAGTAACCGTTGGGGTTGGTCCATGTCTCAGGCACGGGGATGGTCCAGCAGCTACGGTCGTTGGGGTCATGACCACCGTGACCGGCGTTCACATAGATCTTTAGACCCGACAGGCCTGCCGTCATCACGCCGCGAAAACCTGCTGCATGGGCTTCATTCTCAATGCGGAGTTGCTCTTTGTGCTCCTCCTCTTTGCGAATGAACTCTTTCGTCTCAGCCTTGGTCAGCGCGCGTTTTTTCAGCGTTTGCAGGTTCTGGCCGTAGTAGTCGATATGGTCCACTACGTCGTGCTCGAACTCGGAGTAATGCTCCACCATACCGCTTACGTTCTGGTTGTCCAACCATTTCGGGGCGTTCAGACGACCCAGGCTGCGCAGTACGCGTCCCTGCAGGTCGCATACACACGTGCCGTGATGGGCAGTGGAGTAGAGGATCTGACTGCCATCGGGAGACAGACTGACCCAGTAGTAACTTTCGTCTTGTCCGTTAGGAGCAAGGACTGTGATTTGACCGTCGCGGTTGAGGACAATCTTCTGATTATCCACACCTACGGTTGTCGCAGCGCTTACGGCCATCGAAACGACCAGCGCAAGGAAAAGGATACTTTTTCTCATAATATTGTTTTTATACCGTTGACTATGTAAAACCCTTTCGGGAGGTTGTCCGTATTCTCACCCAGGTACAGGCCCTGCAGGTTATATACACCTTTTTTCATTATGCGTGAGGCTTGCGTGTCTTCGAGTCCCGAGTAGTCGCCTACGAAGAAGCGGCCGTGGTCATACCATGTGTCGTTGGCGTTGGGTTTGCGGGCCATGACGCGCCAGTAGTACATGCCGTTGTCTTTCAGGTTCTTCCGGACGGCGGAGTTAAACGACGTGCCCGTCTGCTCGTGTGTCATCACGATGTCCTGAAACTCCTCGTCGCGGGCTATTTGCAGTACGTAACTGTCGGCCTTGCTAACAGCCTCCCAGCGGAATGTGACGGGCCATTTCTGGTAGATCTGGTTCTGCTCGGGCACGGTGCGTACTACAGGTGACGGTGTGTCCTCCTGTTCTCCGTAGATGCGCAACGAGTACTCGTTGTTGTATCCGTCCAGTACGCTCACGCCTATCTTGTACGCGCCGGGGTTAACAGACGGCGGCAGCACAAACGAGTTGCCATAGACGATACCCAGTAGCACATCGCCTGTCGAGAAGATGCCTATACGGTTCCGGAATGCGTTTGGTACGGCATAGACGGCGAAATGTACGTCCGAGTCGGGGTGAGTCCAACTTAATAGTGTGTCGCCCTGAATCGGGTTAAACGTCACCATCTCACGCGGCTCCGTCGGTTTCCAGTTGATGGCCGGCTGCAGGGCGGGGAAGTGGAACTGGTTGGCGCGGAAGGCGTTGCGGAAATCCTTGTCGAATACCCATGCCTTCGTGTTGTAGAAGATCGAGCCGGGGGCGTTATCCTTGGCTGAACTGCGGTTGATGTTCACCTGTTTCTGCAACTCGCCTACGGTGTAGTATTTGTCGCTCTTCTCCGAGTATTTGTAGTTAGCCATTGAGGAGTACATGTGTTTGCCGAACTGGCTGCACAAGTTGGCCCACCACGGGCACAGAGTCCCGTAGTCCTGGCTGCCGCCTGTGCGCCAATACAGCTGCGGGCTGATATAGTCCACCGAGCCGTCTTTGAGCCAGGCCACCGGGTCGCAGTAGATCTCCTGGTACATATTGCCGCCGGTGATGCCGGAGGGCAGCGTGATGCCTTCTTTCTGTGCGACGGAATAGCTGGTGGTCCAGATGCCGAACGGCGAGATACCGAAGGTCACCCACGGTGCTACGGCCTGGATTGTGTCATATACGTCCTGTACCATGCGGTTGACGTTGTCGCGACGCCAGTCGTCCACGTTCATCCCCGCGGGTTTGTACAACCGCTGGGACGCCGTGTCTTGATAGGTCGTGCCGCCATAGGCGTAGAAATAGTCGTCGAAAATGATGCCGTCCACGTCGTATTTGCTCAGCAGGTCTCCCACCACTTCGCAGATGCGGTGACGTACGGCCGGGATGCCCGGGTCCAGGATAATCTGCGGGTTCTTTCCTGTGTAGTAGATCAGCCACTCGGGGTGCGTATGTTCATAGTTCAGGGGGTTGTCGTTAGCGCCCGTCCAGCCGGTGCCGGAGCGACTGCTGTAGCGGTAGGGGTTCATCCATGCGTGACACGCCAGACCGCGTTTGTGACATTCTTCCAGTACAAACGCCAGCGGGTCGTAACCGGGATTGGTGCCTCGGTTCACTTTCAGGTAACTGGACCACGGCTCATATGCGCTGTTATAGAGCGCGTCGCAGCACGGACGAACATGGAAACAAACCGTGTTCAGGTTCAGTGCTGCAATAGAATCGAGCATCTTGATCATCTCTTTCTGTTGGTACGAGGCGGTGCTGTACGATGGCCAGTCGATGTTGGCCACAGTCGTCAACCAGGTCGCTCTCATCTCGCGCTTTGGACTTTCCGCACGCGTTTCCGCTGCAGGTAGCAACAGCACTACCGACAGCAGCAACAAACTAACTATCTGTTTGGTTTTCATATGTTTATGTGTCTTCTGTCTTTATTGTTTCGTAGGGTTTCGTTTCATTTCGGGGTGCAAAGTTAGTAAATTATTTTGGATTGACCAAATTTTTTTATATGTTTTACAACATAAGTTGTATTTTATTACCGAAAACGATTGCATGTTTTGATTTTTTGTGCGCACTTCTCGAATGAAAGTGTACGGAGGAGGGAAATGGGAAATTGAAAATGGAAAATGGAAAATGGAAAATGGAAGTGAATGAGGGCAAGTGAGATGGGAGGTAGGGAGAAGTATGCATGATGGTAGCAAGGCGGTTGCTAAAACATATGGATATTTCTGCGGAATGATTGGGCGCTTTTTTCGTTGAAAAAAGGTGGTTTTTGGCATATTTCGCCCCTAAAACAGGAATTTCGCCCCCAAAATGCACTTTTTGGCCCCATTATTTGGTCATATCAAAAAAAAATACTACCTTTGCACCGCAATTTGAAAAATGGAGTTGAGTATGGAAGAGAGAGTACACATTGTGGTGCCTGCGGGTCGTTTGGAGTCGCGGTTTTTGGATCAGGCGCGAGTGCGTCTGGAGTCATGGGGTTTTCGTGTTACGGAGGGTGAGCATGCCCGTAAGCCGTTGGGAAGATTTGGCGGAACGAAGAGGGGTCGTGCCGATGACCTGAACCAAGCCTTCAGGGACCCGGATATCCGTTACATTCTGTGCGCCCGTGGCGGATACGGGATGGTTCAGATTCTGGACCAGATAGTAGAGCCGACGAATCAGGCGCGGGTGATTGGTTTTTCTGACATCACCGCTTTGCATCTGTTGTTGGGTAAGTACGACATCCCGTCGATACACGGTGCGATGGGCAAGCATATAGCCGAGTACAACAAGAACCGTGTCTCATGCGAAGGTTTGCATGCCCTTTTGTCAGGCGAGCCGATTCACTACGAGATACCGTCTCATCCCCTGAACCGCACGGGTAATGTGGAGGCGTTGCTTCGCGGCGGCAACCTGGCCGTGATGTGCGGTTTGCAGGGAACGCCTTTTGCTTTGCGCACCGACGAGCCTTGTGTCCTCTTTATAGAAGACGTGGGCGAGCGCGCGTACGCGATAGACCGTATGCTGAACAACCTTCGCCTAAGCGGTGTGCTGCGCCAGATCAAGGGTCTGATAGTGGGGCAATTCTCCGATTTCGAGGAGGACCCGCAGATGGGAGGAACGCTGTACGAGCGTATCCGCATGATGGTAGAGCCGTACGACTATCCGGTGATGTTCCGTTTCCCGGCAGGACATGTGCCGTACAACATGCCGATGGTGATGAACGCCAAGTGTAGATTGGAAGTAACGAACGCAGGCGTGGTATTTAGTCAGGACGCCTGTTAACAAGATAAGAAATGATAATTGAAGTAAAACACGTATCCAAACAGTTTGAGGACGGTAAGTACGCCCTCCGCGACGTGAGCCTCTCGGTGGAGAAAGGCGAGTTTGTAACGATTCTTGGCCCTTCGGGCTGCGGCAAGACGACGTTGCTGCGATGTATAGCGGGTTTTCAGGTGGTGTCGGAAGGCGAGATTCTGCTTAACGGTCAGGATGTGTCGCAGATGCCTCCACACAAACGTCCGGTGAACACGGTGTTCCAGAAGTATGCGTTGTTTCCGCACCTGAACGTGTTCGACAACATCGCTTTTGGCCTGAACCTGAAGGGTTTCGACAAAGCCACCATCAACCTGAAAGTCAAGGCGGCGCTGAAGACCGTGGGTCTGACCGACTATGAGGAGCGTGACGTGGACTCGCTCTCCGGCGGTCAGCAGCAGCGCGTGGCTATTGCTCGCGCTATCGTCAACAAACCCGAAGTGCTGCTGTTGGACGAACCTTTGGCGGCATTGGACTTGAAGATGCGCAAAGACATGCAGCTGGAACTGAAGGAGATGCACAAACAGTTGGGCATCACATTTATCTACGTGACCCACGACCAGGAGGAAGCGCTGACGCTGTCCGACCGCGTGGTCATCATGTCGGAGGGCAAGATTCAACAGATAGGCACGCCCACGGACGTGTACAACGAACCGCAGAACTGTTTCGTGGCAGATTTTATCGGCGAGAGCAATATATTGAGCGGAACGATGATACGCGACAAGCGGGTGCAGTTCTGCGACCAGGAGTTCGACTGCGTGGACTCGGGCTTTGGCGAGAACGTGCCGGTGGACGTAGTGATTCGTCCGGAGGACATCTATATCTGGGCGACAGACAAATCCGTTCAGCCCAGTCAGGCCGAGTACGACCCCGACGACCGTGTGCCTAAAGGCAAGTTCACGAAATGGTACGGTGTGGTGGAGAGCAGTATCTTCAAGGGCGTGCACTACGAGATGATTGTCAAGACCGAGAACGGTTTTGAGTTTATGGTGCAGGACTATCACGAGTTTCTTCCCGGAACGGAAGTGGGGATGCTGGTCAAACCCGAGGATATCCAGATCATGCACAAGGAGCATTACCTGTACAACTATTTCGAAGGCGAAGTGCAGAAGAACGGGAAGGTGCGTTTCATCGACGCTGACTGGGATGTGGTGCCGGAGCGTATCGAGGGCAAAAACCCCGGCGACAAGGTGAAGGTGAAGGTGGCGTTCCGTGCCATCGACCTGCAGGACCACGAAGAAGAGGGAACGCTGTCAGGCGAAGTACATTTCATTCTGTTCAAGGGCAACCACTACCACCTGACTATTCGTACCGACGAGGGTCATGACCTGTACGTGAACACCAATGACGTGTGGGACGACGGCGACAGAGTGGGCATAGTGATTAGGCCGGAAGACATATTGATTGGAGATTGACAATTGAAAATTGAAAATGGACAATTAGGATGAAACGAATATCTGATTTGGCGGCGTCGCGGCGGACATGGGCTTGGCCGTACGTGTTGTTCCTGATTTTGTTTGTGGTGCTACCGCTGGTGCTGATACTCATCTATGCTTTCACCGACGGGCAAGGGCAGTTTACGTTGTATAACTTCGTGCGCTTCTTCCACACCTCGGAGGCTGTGAACACGCTGATTTACTCGTTGGCAATAGCACTAATCACCACAATTATCTGTCTGCTGTTGGGCTATCCGGCTGCGTTTATCATGGCTAATGCGGACTTCAAGACGCCGCAAGTGATGGCGCTGCTGTTCATCTTGCCTATGTGGATCAATTTTCTGTTGCGTACCGTGGCCACGGTGGAACTGTTCAATATGTTCGGTCTGCCGTTAGGCGAGGGTGCGCTCTTGTTCGGCATGTGCTATGACTACCTGCCGTTTATGATCTATCCTATCTACAACACGCTGCAGAAGATGGACAAGTCGCTTATCGAGGCGGCAGAGGACCTGGGAGCCAACAAACGGGAGGTGTTTACCAAAGTGATTCTGCCTTTGTCGGTATCGGGTATCTATTCCGGAATAGTGATGGTGTTCATGCCTACGGTCAGCACGTTTGCTATCGCAGAGCTGCTGACGCACAACAAGATCACGCTCTTCGGCTCGCTTATCCAGCGCAGTTTCGGAGAGGGCGGTATAGCCATGTGGAACTATGGTGCGGCATTGTCGCTGATTATGCTGATTATCATTGCACTGACATCGTTCTTCGACCAAGGCGAGAAAGATGACTCGCAGAAAGGAGGCCTGATATGAAAGAGCTGACAAGTGCCCAAATAGAGGCGCGTCGCAGGGCCAGAAGCCTGCGTACGAAGGCTGTCATCGGTAATACTTACCTCTGGTTACTGCTGGTGCTGTTGTATGCGCCTATTGTGCTGATTATTGTCTTCTCGTTCACCAAGAGCAAGGTGTTTGGCAACTGGACCGGATTCACCGTGCAATTGTATGAGAACCTGTTCACCGGATATGACTCGACTGCGCAGGTGCGTGTGGATCCTAACCTGTACCGTGCCGTGGCATATACGGGCCTGATTGCGCTGATTGCGGCCACAGTGTCCACTATCTTGGGTACGCTGGCGGCGATAGGTATCTTCAATATGCGCGCCAAGCAGCGTCGTGCGATTCAGTTGCTTAACTCCGTGCCGATGATCAATCCCGACATCCTGACAGGTATCTCGTTGTTCCTGCTGTTCGTGTTCCTGGGCATCAGCCGCGGCCTGGTGACGGTATGTATCGCGCATGTGGTGTTCTGTACTCCGTATGTGGTATTGAGTGTGCTTCCCAGGCTGACCAAGATGAATCCTAACATCTACGAGGCAGCGCTCGACTTGGGCGCTACGCCTTTCCAGGCTTTGCGCAAAGTGCTTATTCCGGAACTGAGGCCGGGTATGATCAGTGGTTTTATCCTGGCGCTGACGCTGAGTATTGACGACTTCGGCGTGACGTTCTTCACCAAGGGTTCCGGGGGACTGGAGACGCTGAGTACGTTTATCTACGCTGACGCCCGCAAGGGTGGTCTGACGCCGGAGTTGAGGCCGTTGTTCTCGCTGATTTTCCTGGTTATTCTGGTACTGCTGGTGGTGATGAATGTCAGGGCGGAGAAGCAGAAGAAGTGATTTCCTAAAGGGAAATCGTCAAAGGTCAAAAGTCAAAGGTCTAGGGTCAAGAGACAAGAGTCGAGAGGGTAAGACATAAAAAAAGGGCTCGGCGAGTGCCGGGCCCTTTAATTATGCATTGTAGTTGAATTATTCAATTACAGTGCCGAGCATGTCGTACTTCACACCATTCTTGATGATGATAACCTTGCCGTTCTCAATCATCTTGGTAGCCTTCATCTCGCCGTTGACGTTGTCAAGAGAAGTT
>ONXE01000173.1 GCA_900321775.1 uncultured Bacteroidales bacterium | reverse complement strand
GATGTGTTCCTGGCCGACAGCGGCTATGTGCTCTCGATGGCACAGCAAGATTACACCCACATCCGGTTCCATTTCACGTCGGAGTTCTGAGCGATGGGTCTCCGACGACATGACAAAATAACGATATAACGAAACTACTAAATATTATGAAGAACTTGAAATTCAAACTCATTGTCATGAATTTCCTCGAATTCGCCGTTTGGGGAGCATATCTGACATCTATGGGCCGTTATCTGGGCGCATACGGTTTTGGCGGACACATCGGCTGGTTCTACTCTATTCAGGGTATCGTCAGCCTGTTCATGCCCGCACTGATGGGTATTGTGGCGGACCGCTGGATTCCTGCACAGAAACTGCTGTCGTTGTGCCACGCACTGGCGGGACTGTTTATGTGCGGCGCCGGTATTTACGGCTTCTCCGCAGGGTTGGACGTGTCGTTTGTGCCGTTGTTCACGTTGTACACTATCTCCGTGGCGTTCTTCATGCCGACGATAGCACTGACCAACTCTGTGGCTTTCAACGCGTTGGTCAAAGCCGGAATGGACACGGTGAAGGCCTTCCCGCCTATCCGCGTGTTCGGCACCATCGGTTTCATTGTGACGATGTGGGTTGTGGACCTGTTGGGCGCGATGAACTCGCCTGCGCAGTTCCTCGTCAGTGGCGGTTTGAGTATCGTTCTCGCGATATATGCGCTGTTCCTGCCTGCTTGTGAGATCAGCCATTCGAACGAGCATCAGTCGCTCTCGGAAGCGCTGGGACTCAAAGCATTCGGGCTGTTCAAACAGAAGAAAATGGCGCTGTTCTTCATCTTCTCGATGTTGTTGGGTATGTGTCTGCAGGTGACCAACGGCTACGCCAACCCGTTCCTGGGCAGTTTCATCTACTTCAACGAATGGAGCAATACGTTTGGCGTGCAGCACTCGGGTATTCTGATCTCCATCTCACAGATATGCGAAGCCCTTTGTATTCTGGCTATTCCGTATTTCCTGAAGAAGTTCGGCATCAAGAACGTAATGCTCATGGCTATGTTTGCGTGGGTACTGCGTTTCGCGTTCTTCGGAATGGGCAACCCGGGTTATCCGGGCGTGCTGTTGTTCGTGCTGAGTTGCGTCGTTTATGGTTTCGCTTTCGATTTCTTCAACATCTCGGGTGCGCTGTATGTGGACCAGGAGACCAGTCCCGAGCAGCGTTCGTCGGCGCAGGGTATGTTTATGATGATGACCAACGGCGTAGGTGCCACAGTAGGCACGCTGACTGCGCAGGCTATCGTCAACCGGACCGTGCAACATATCGATCGAACCAAGGAGGAGGCGCTGGGTATAATCCGCGACAATAGCGATGCTATCGATTGGGAAAACATCCACCCTGACAATTTGTCGAACATCCAGGAAGCCGCGCAGACTATGTGGCAGGGCTGGCAGACCGCGTGGTTTATCTTCGCCGGTTTTGCGCTGGTTGTGGCCATTGCCTTCTGGATCTTCTTCCCGAAGACTCCCGTCAAACCCGAGGCATAAGATTCTACTTTCAGCTTGCATGTACCGCAAGGAACTGTCATACTATTTCTCCACGCCGATAGCGTATATAGCTATTGCGCTGTACCTGCTGACTATCAGTCTGGTACTATGGGTTGTGCCGGGTCGGTGGAACATCATCGACTCGGGTTATGCGCAGGCTGACGGCCTGTTCTGGCTCTCACCGTGGTTGCTGCTGCTGCTTTGCCCGGCGTTGACCATGCGTCTGTTTGCCGAAGAGAGGCAGAGCGGTACATGGGATGTGCTGCGCACCAAGCCTATCTCGCTCACGCGTATTGTGCTGGGCAAATATTTCGCGGCGTGGACAGTAGTGATTCTGGCACAGTTGCCATGCCTTATTCATTTCGCGGCCATCAGCGCGCTGGCAGAACCCGCAGGCAATATCGACCACGGTGCGTTGTTAGGCGGGTTTATCGGGCTGATGCTCGTTAGCGCCATGCTGACAGCTGTAGGCACATGGGCTTCGACCCTGTCTTTGAGTCAGATTGTATGCTTTCTGCTGGCGTTTGTAGTGGGATTGCTGATTATGCTGGCTTGCCGACTCATAGACCCGGCGACACTGCAATCCGGCGTACTGGCACTGCAGGACATCGTATTATACTTGTCCATCGGAATACTGTTCATCGTATTGGCCATCGGCCGCTTATCCCGCCTATGACACGCATCGGACTACTCTCTGACACACACGGTCTGCTGGACCCGCGGATACTGGAACACTTCAAGAACGTGGACCAGATTTGGCACGCGGGAGACATCGGCAGCATGGAAGTGTTGCAGACGTTGCAGAACTTCAAACCCGTTCATGCGGTACGCGGCAATGCCGATGCCGGCGACGTGCGGTACACGCTGCGCGACTTCGAAGCCTTCCGGGTGGAGAACGTGAATGTGCTGCTTACCCATATTGGATACCAGAACGGCTATCTGACTCCGTCGGTGCGTAATATCATCGCCAGGGAACCGGTCCAACTGTTCGCTTGCGGACATAGTCACATTCTGAAGGTAGCCTACGACAAAATCTACCACATGCTCTGCATGAATCCGGGTGCTGCAGGCAAGTATGGTTTTCACACCGTGCAGACACTGCTTCGTTTTGTCATAGATGACACACAGATTACCGATTTGGAAGTCATCGAACTGCAAAGACAATGAAAAAAAGTTGCAGAAACGGTGCAAAAGCGTGACAAAAAAATATGTTATACAACATGTTTTTGCGGTTTTTCAGGTTTTGGGAGTAAAAAAATTGCGGTTTTTTTGCAAAAAAGTGAAAAATATGTTGTATAACATAAAAAAAAATTTGGTCATATCAAAAAAAAGCAGTACCTTTGCACCCGTAATCAAAACAACACAATCTTTTTTGTACCTTAAAATAATAAACAGACTAATACCTTATAGGAAAAAGGACGCTGAGAAGCGTCCTTTTTCTTATTCTGTTTGCACCCTGACTTGAGGTCTTTGGGGTGCAAATTCGAAGCAATTGTCGAGACCGGTTTACTTGATCATGTCGCAGCCCATGTACGGTTGTAGCGCAGCAGGGATACGGATACCTTCTTCGGTCTGGTTGTTCTCCAGCAGTGCGGCCACGATACGGGGCAGAGCGAGGGCAGAGCCGTTCAGGGTGTGGCAGAGCGCCACTTTCTTGTCCTCTTGGCGGCGGTAACGGCACTTGAGGCGGTTGGCCTGATAGGTATCGAAGTTGGAGGTAGAAGAAACCTCGAGCCAGCGGTGCTGTGCTTCGGAATAGACTTCGAAGTCGTAGCAAAGGGCTGCGGTGAAGGACATGTCGCCACCGCTAAGACGCAGGATACGATACGGCAGTTCCAGTTTCTTGAGAAGACCTTCTACATGCTCGAGCATCTCTTTGTGCGAAGCGTCGGAGTGTTCGGGGGTGTCGATGCGTACAATCTCGATCTTGGAGAACTCGTGCAGACGATTCAGTCCGCGCACGTCCTTGCCATAGGAGCCTGCCTCGCGACGGAAACACTCGGTGTAGGCGCAGTTCTTGATAGGCAGGTCCTTCTCGTCGATGATGACGTCTCGGTAGAGGTTGGTGACGGGTACTTCGGCCGTAGGGATAAGGTAGAGGTCGTCCACCTCGCAATGGTACATCTGTCCCTCTTTGTCGGGCAGTTGGCCTGTTCCGTAACCGGAGGCCTGATTAACCACAGTAGGCGGCATGATTTCGGTGTAGCCGGCCTTGTTGGCCTCGGCCAGGAAGAAGTTGATAAGGGCACGCTGCAGACGAGCGCCGTAACCTATATAAACGGGGAATCCTGCACCGGAGATCTTCACGCCCA
>ONXE01000233.1 GCA_900321775.1 uncultured Bacteroidales bacterium | reverse complement strand
TGTTGGCCTCGGCCAGGAAGAAGTTGATAAGGGCACGCTGCAGACGAGCGCCGTAACCTATATAAACGGGGAATCCTGCACCGGAGATCTTCACGCCCAGGTCGAAATCGATGAGGTTGTATTTCTTTGCAAGTTCCCAGTGCGGCAGTTTCTCCGAGTCGGCGATACGCTCTTGTGCAATGGCTTCGTCAGCCTCTGCAGGCCAGTTCTTGAGCAGCATGCCTCCGTCCTTGCTGATGGCGTCGATAGCGGCCTTGTTGGGCCAGTTGCCAATAGCGACAGCCAGATTGTCTTCGGCAGAAGCTCCTTCGGGCACGATGTCGTAGGGGACATTGGGGATGGTGAGGAGGAGAGCGGTCTGGGCTTTCTCGGCCTCTTCCATCTCGGTCTCGTACTGGCGGATGTTTTCTTTCATCTGACCGGTAGCCTCTTTGGCCTGCATAGCCTCTTCTTTCTTGCCCTGTCCCATGAGAGCGCCAATCTGCTTGGAGAGGCGGTTCATCTCGGCAGAGGCCGTGTCTTTTTTCTGCTGAGCAGCCTTACGCTGCGCATCCAGTTCGAGCACTTTTTCGATAGCCTCCTCGGCTCCGGCGAAATGTTTCTTTTGAAGACCGGCAATGACGCCGGCTTTGTCTTCGTAGATTTGTTTGAGTGTAAGCATCTATTTATTGACGATTTAACAATTCTTTATTCGGCGATGCCTCATACGATCGGCAAAGCCGTGGACGAATTAACAATTATAAAAAGAAATCTCTCCTGCGCTAAAGGTCGAAACCTCTAACAACAGGAGAGAGTAAAGAAGAAGGGAAAACTCCTTATGCCTCAGCTGCTGCCAGAGGCTTGATGGAGACGTAGCTTCTGTCGTTCTTCTTGCGCTCGAAGGTGACGATGCCGTCAGCGAGTGCATAGAGCGTGTGATCGCTACCGATACCCATGTTTTCGCCGGGGAAATGCTGTGTGCCACGCTGACGAACAATGATGTTGCCCGCCTTAGCGAACTGGCCACCCCAAATTTTCACACCAAGACGTTTGCTTTCTGATTCACGGCCGTTCTTCGAACTACCCACACCTTTCTTATGTGCCATAATCTGAGTCCTTTCCTTTAAGCGTTAACAATTTCTTTTACTACTACTTGCGTGAAGTTCTGACGGTGACCGTTCAGTTTCTTGTAGCCCTTGCGGCGTTTTTTGTGGAACACCAGGACTTTGTCTCCACGAACGGAGTTGTCAAGCACTTCTGCAACTACTTTTGCGCCAGCGATTGTGGGCGCGCCAACGGTTACTGCGCCGTTGTTGTCGATAAGGAGCACCTTATCAAATTCGAGCGACTTGCCTACTTCAGTTTCGGCTACTCGATGGATGAACAGTTTTTTGCCGGCCTCGGCTTTGAACTGTTGTCCTTGCATTTCTACGATTGCGTACATTGTTTTTGCAATTGTTTATTGGTTTACCCGGGCAGGCGAGATGTGGCGGTCAACTGTGGCGGTCAACGGACCCCATAGTGCTACTTAAAAGCCTGTGTGCGGACGAAAGCGGCTGCAAAGGTACTGCTTTTTTTTGAATTGACCAAACTTTTTAGAGAAAAAATGCAGTTTTTGGGCGTTTTTTCACTCCGAGACATCATTTTTGCGTGATTTTCAGGCATAATACCCCTCTCATACCATCCGCCGAGCGTATATCATATGTCATTTCTACATTTCGGATGCTGTCAAATAGTCAAAGAGTGTTCATCCGTCAAAAACTGTTTTAAGCCCATTGTGAGAACTCCTTGTTCATCCCGACGGGGTAAGATATCTTCATATACAAGCAATATTCGCCGAAAGGCATCCGGGATAGATTTGAAAGACCGCTTTTCTTGATTGGCTTTGTCTGCATTGGGTAGCTCATATGCTGATTGTATATAGTAGCGTTCGCTTCCTCGGTTAACAACAAAGTCTATTTCCAGGTTTTTGCGAACCACCTGCGCATTTTCCTTTTGCCAGGTTTCAACACGTCCTACATCAACCAAATAGCCACGTGCTCTGAGTTCGTTGTACACCACGTTTTCCATTATATGGCCATCATCTATTTGTCGGAAATTCAGAATAGCATTGCGGATGCCGGGGTCGACAAAATAGTATTTGTTTTCGGCGCCAATGTATCGTCGACCTTTGATATCGTATCGAAGGACTTCTTCAATCAAGAACGCATTCTGCAAATGTTGAATATACTGTCGAACTGTTGTGTCGGTTATGGACAGATGCGCCACCGATTGAAAAGTGGACGCAATCTTGGTAGGGTTAGTCGGACTGGCCACTGATGAAGCCAAGATTTGCAACACCTCGCGCATGCCTTCTTCATTTCGCAGGTGGTTTCGATCGACAACATCCTTCAAGTAGGTGACTTCGGCCATCGTACGAAGAAAATCTTCCTTCCGATGTGGATCGTCCATTAGAGCGACTTGTGGCAACCCTCCGTAAATGAAATATTGCTGAATCGCAGATTGATAATCCGCTCCTGTCCCTTCCATCATTTCGCTAAGAGACAAAGGATAGACGCGTATTTCTTCTCCTCGCCCTCTAAACTCTGTCACCACATCGCTGGACAGAAATTTAGAGTTACTGCCGGATACATATACGTCTGTATGAGGTTTACGCATCAAACTCAACAGAACTTCCACGAAATCATCCACCAACTGTATTTCATCCAGTATTATGAAATGCGGTAGGTTGTCGTTGGTGAAATGAGCATCTATGTAGTCCAATAAGGAATCCGGATTTCGAAGTGTTTTCGCCGAACGTTGGTCAAGAGAGATAGCTATGATATGATCCTCCTTGACATCATGTGCCAACAAATACTCACGAAAAATTTCAAACAGCAAGAAAGACTTGCCGCATCTACGCACACCGGTTACAATTTTCACCAAACCGTTTCTCTGTCCGGCGATAAGTCTATTTAAGTACTTTTCTCTTGCAAAACGCATAATTTACAAGGATTTTTTGTGGTTTACTACAAATTTCCGCTGCAAATGTACCGCTTTTTTTTGAATTGACCAAACTTTTTGAAGAAAAAATGCAGTTTTTGGGCGATTTTTCACTCTTTTTCACCCGATTATCGTTATTTCTTCGACTTGGATTTGCTATTTTTCTTGTTGTTGGTCTTCTTTTTGTTGGATTTGGAGGCCGACTGACTCTTCTTTCCGGA
>ONXE01000046.1 GCA_900321775.1 uncultured Bacteroidales bacterium | reverse complement strand
GAAATCGGCCCATTCCTCCGTGTATGAGTCGAAGCGGAGAACTTTGAGCCCAGTTAACTTCTCCTCGTCCAAGAAATAACTCTGCACGACCTTGGTGCCAGTACCGAACTGTAGCAACTTGCGCTCCGCCTGACGAGTAGCCACATGTTGATCGGGGGTAAGGTAGAAACCAAAACCGAAGTCCTTGCCGACACGACTCATATCAAGACGTATCTGTCGGAAATCTATATTGGTGCCGTGATAGAGTATCATGCCAGCGTTCCTCCCATCCTTTGACAGTACATGGTTACATCCTCGACTGCTTGGTCGAAGGACAGAGTGTGCTCTACGTCGTAGAACTCTTCGGCGAAGTCAAGACCCTTGTAACGCTGCAGATACAAATAGGCCTGCTGCAACGACAAATGGTGTGCGGCAGCAAATTCTGACACTAATGCCAGCAGGTAATCCAAGCGATCTCTAAGTGTTTTACTCATGTTCTACACGTTTTCGGCTGCAAAGTTAACACTTTTTTTTGATATTACCAAATTTTTTGGTATAAAAAAGAGGATTAGGGATGATTTTCTCATAGAAGGCTTGCGTATGTCAAAAAAAAGTATTACCTTTGCAGGCGGAATTGAAACTGGAGGAATTTGAAATAGCGTACTCGGGGTTGTCAGGCGTGAGTGCCGTGACAGCCGAATTGAGCAAAAAAGCGGGGACACATGTTCTGGCTCGGGGTCTTTGTGGCAGTAGTCGCGCACTGCTGTTGGCATCGGTTTTTGCCCGCACAGGCAAGCATCTGCTGGTAGTAGCAGAGGACGCCGAAGAGGCCGGATATCTGGCCAATGACCTGGAGAAGCTGAGCCTTAACGGCGGTCAAAGGTCAAAGGTCAAAGGTCGAGAGTCAAGAGTCGAGAGTCAAGAGTCAAGGGACGAGAGTCAAGAGGCAGGAGACAAGAAGGTGTATCTGTTTCCGGCGACGCATCGAATCAGGCAGAAAGGACAGGACGAGAGTTACACCATCCAACGGACAGAAGTGCTCACTCGACTGGATGAAACCAGTCGAGGGTCGAGAGTCGAGAGTCAAGAGTCGAGAGTCGAGAGTCAAGAGTCGAGAGTCGAGAGTCGAGAGTCAAGGGACGAGAGTCAAGGGACGAGAGAGGGGGTGATAATCGTGACGTTTCCGGAGGCGCTGAATGAGCAAGTGGTGGCGCAGGAGATGTTCCGTACGCGGTCCATAGAAGTGCACGTAGGACAGGATATTTCGGAGCAACAGTTGGCAGAACAGTTGTCGGACCTAGGATTCCTGCGGGTGGATTTTGTGTATGAGCCGGGCCAGTTTGCCATACGAGGCGGCATCTTCGACGTATATAGTTTTTCGCATGAACTGCCATACCGACTGGATTTCTTCGGAAACGAGTTGGACTCGATTCGTGTGTTCGACATCGAGAGCCAGTTGTCGAAGGAGAAAGTCACGAGCGCCAATATCGTCGGAGACGAGAATGGCGCCGGTCAAAGGTCAAAGGTCGAAGGTCAAGAGACAAGAGTCGAGAGTCAAGAGTCTAGAGTCGAGAGTTTAGAGACCAATAAGGCGTACCTCACGGACTACCTACCCGACTCGACTATTGTGGTGGGGGATGATTTGAACTACGTGTTCAAGAACGTGGAGGCCGATTTGGCGGCCACATTAGCATCATGGACCACATTGGAAATGGCGCAGAAGAGCGTGTTTCCGAGCGTCAGCAAGATAGAGTTCCACACCACGCCTCAGCCTGTTTTCCACAAGAATTTCGACTTGCTTTTTGAGGAAGTGAATCAGAAACGCGCGGAGGGCTACACCGTATATATCTTCTCGGACAACAGAAAACAGACGGACCGATTGGGAAGCATCCTGGACACGCTTCGCGGCGTGGAAGTGGACCTGAACGGCAAGCCGCAGCAGGAACTGGAGCACATGTTCAAAGCCGTGTACCCTACCCTTCACGAAGGTTTTGTGGACCAAGACATGAAAGTGTGCGCGTGGACTGACCATCAGATATTCGAGCGTTACCACAAAGTGGAGCAGCGTGCCGACAAGGCTCGCCAAGGCAAGGTGTTACTGACGTTGAAAGAGCTGAACCAGTTGCAAGTAGGCGATTATGTGGTGCATGCCGACCACGGTGTGGGCAAGTTCGGCGGCTTGGTCCGCACGAGCATCAACGGCAAGCCGCAGGAGATGATCAAGCTGACGTACAAAGGCGGCGACATGATTTTCGTGAGCGTGCACAGCCTGCACAAGATAGCCAAATACAAGGGAAAAGAAGGCACGGAGCCGACCATCTCGAAGTTGGGCTCGGGTCAATGGGAGCGCCTGAAGGAACGCACCAAACAGAAGGTGAAGGACATCGCGCGCGACCTAATCAAACTATACGCAGCGCGCAAGCAGGAAAAAGGTTACGCATACTCGGCGGACACGTACATGCAACAGGAGTTGGAGGCTTCGTTTCTATACGAAGACACTCCGGATCAGGCAAAGGCCACAGCGGACCTGAAGCACGACATGGAGAGTCCGCGGCCCATGGACAGACTGATCTGCGGTGATGTCGGATTCGGCAAGACCGAACTGGCCATGCGCGCCGCGTTCAAGGCCGCCACCGACGGCAAACAAGTGGCTGTGCTGGTTCCGACAACGGTGTTGGCGCTGCAACACTACAACTCGTTCAGCGAGCGTTTTCAGCAGTTCCCCGTTCGGGTGGAATACCTGAGCCGCGCCAAGACTGCCAAGCAAACCCAGGCTATTCTGGAGGACCTGGCGGCCGGCAAGATAGACGTGATCATCGGCACGCACAAGTTGGTTGGCAAAGGCGTGAAATTCAAGGACTTAGGCCTGCTAATCATCGACGAGGAGCAGAAATTCGGCGTGGCGACCAAAGAGAAGTTGCGCGGCCTGAAAGTGAACGTGGACACGCTGACGTTAACCGCGACGCCTATCCCGAGGACGCTGCAGTTCTCGCTGTTAGGCGCCCGCGACTTGAGCATCATGACCACTCCTCCGCAGAACCGCTATCCTATCCAGACCGAGGTCATCACTCCCGCCGACCAAGATATCCTGAAAGAAGCCATTGAACTGGAGCTGGGCCGCAACGGACAAGTGTTCTACATCCACAACCGCGTGGCCACACTGGACATGGTGGCGCATCAGTTGCAGAAACTGGTTCCCGAGGCGCGTATCGTGGTTGCGAACGGGCAGATGCCGCCGGAGCAGGTGGAGGAGATTCTGACCGATTTCATCAACTACGACTACGATATTCTGGTCAGCACCAGCATCATAGAAAACGGCGTGGACATCCCGAATGTGAACACCATCATCATCGGCGGCGCGCATCATTTCGGTCTGAGCGACCTGCATCAGATGCGCGGACGTGTGGGCCGCAGCAACCGGAAAGCCTACTGTTACCTGGTGGCGCCTTCCAGCGAGTTGCTCACCCCCGAGGCCAGAAGGCGACTGAATGCGCTGGAGGCTTTCAGCGAGTTGGGTTCCGGTTTCAACCTGGCGATGCAGGACCTGGACATCCGCGGCGCAGGCAACCTACTGGGCGCGGAACAGTCGGGCTTTATTGCCGACCTGGGTTACGAGACCTATCAGCGCATCCTGCAAGAGGCTGTACTGGAGTTGAAAGAAGAGGAGTTCCAAGACTTGTTCGAGGAAGAAGAGGCTGACGAGACGCGACAGACAGCCTACGTGACCGATTCGCAGTTGGACAGCGACCTGGAGATAGGTTTCCCGCAGGATTATATCGAGAATATCTCGGAGCGTATCACGCTGTACCGCGAGTTGGACAGCATACAAAACGAACAGGCTCTGCTGGCCTTCAAGGAGAAGTTGGTGGACCGCTTCGGCCAGTTGCCCGAACAAGGCGAAGAGCTGCTGCAAGTGGTTCGACTGCGCTGGCTGTGTATCCGGCTGGGAATAGAGAAAATCGTGCTCAAGCAAGGGCGAATGGTACTATATTTTCCCACCAACAACCATTCGCCATACTATCAAAGCGAGACTTTCGGCAAGATACTGCGTTTCGTGGTTGCGCGTCCCAAGAAGTGTCAGTTCCGCGAAACCCCCATCCGCGAGGGTCTACCGGACAAACGCAGAAGCGTAATCATCGACCAGGTACGCACAGTCAATGGGGCGTTTAATCTTCTATCGAAGATAGAACAAATGGACAATTGAAAATGGAAAATTGACAATGAACGATATACACTTTATAGGAATAATTCCGGCGAGGTACGCATCGACGCGTTTTCCGGGCAAACCGTTAGCTTTGCTGGGCGGCAAACCTGTTATCCAACACGTGTATGAACAGGCATGCAAGGCCCTTGACGAAGTGATTGTGGCCACCGACGACCAACGGATCATGGACGCAGTGGAAGCCTTTGGAGGAAAGGCCGTCATGACACGCGCGGACCATCCCTGCGGTACCAATCGGTGTCTGGAGGCCGTACGAAAAAGTTATAGAAGTTTTCAGGACAACGATGTGGTCATCAATATTCAGGGAGACGAACCGTTCATCCAGCCGGAGCAAATCAACTTGCTCAAGAGTTGTTTTCCGACGGACATTGCAACGTTGGTGAAGCCCTTCACGCAAGAGGATGGAGTGAGTGCGTTGTTCAACCCCAATAGTCCCAAAGTGGTAGTGGCTAATGGCAGAGCACTGTATTTTTCCCGCTCGGTCATCCCGTATCTGCGGGGCGTGGACGAGCAAGAATGGCTGGACGAGAGTATCCGGCGCGGCACTCCTTATTATAAACATATAGGCATGTACGCGTATCGCGCGAGCGTGTTGGAACAACTTGTGGCGCTGCCACAGTCGCCCATGGAGAAAGCCGAGAGTCTGGAGCAGTTGCGCTGGCTGGAGGCGGGATACACCATCCGCGTGGCAGTAACTGACACCCAGACCATAGGAATAGACACGCCGGAGGATCTCCGCGCGGCGGAAGCCTTCATGGCACGGTTTTTGTAGGAGAAAAGTCGAGGGTCTAGAGACTAGAGACTAGAGACTAGAGTTATTGAAAATATAAGAACAAGATATAATGGAATTATCAGAACAAGAACAAATTCGCAGGCAATCGCTGCAAGCATTGCGCGAGATGGGCATTGAACCCTACCCTGCAGCCGAATACGTAGTAACGGGATTCTCCACGGGCATCAAGGAGAATTTCGTGGACCCCGAGTTGGACGCGGAAGGTAATGCGTTGCCTCCGAAGAACCGCGAGGAGGGCAAATGGTACACCGGCGACGAAATCAGCATCGCAGGACGACTGATGAGCCGCCGTATCATGGGTAAGGCCAGTTTCGCGGAGATTCAGGACTCGAAGGGTCGTATCCAGGTATATATCAGCCGCGATGACATCACCACCGAGGCTCAGCCCGAGATGTACAACACCGTGTTCAAGAAGCTGCTGGACATCGGCGATTTCATTGGCATCCGCGGTTTTGTGTTCCGCACCAAGATGGGCGAGATTAGTATCCACGCCAAGGAGTTGACCGTGCTCTCGAAGAGTCTGCGTCCGCTGCCTATCGTCAAGTACAAAGACGGTGTGGCATACGATGGTTTCAACGATCCCGAGCAACGCTATCGTCAGCGCTATGTGGACCTGGTGGTCAACGATGGAGTACGCGACACGTTTCTGAAGAGAGCCACTATCTTGCGCACTATGCGTCAGGTGTTCGACGAGGCGGGTTACACCGAGGTGGAAACGCCTATCCTGCAGCAGATAGCAGGCGGAGCGAGCGCTCGTCCTTTCATCACGCACCACAACACGCTGGACGTAGACATGTACCTGCGTATCGCAACCGAGTTGTACCTCAAGCGCCTGATTGTAGGCGGATTTGAGGGCGTGTACGAGATTGGCCGTAATTTCCGCAACGAAGGCATGGACCGCAACCACAACCCCGAGTTCACCTGCATGGAGTTGTATGTGTGCTACAAGGACTACAACTGGATGATGAGTTTCACGGAGAAATTGCTGGAGCGCATCTGCCTGGCTGTCAACGGCACCACAGAGGTCAAGATTGGCGACAACATCGTCAGCTTCAAAGCCCCGTATCGCCGTCTGCCCATTCTGGAGGCCATCAAAGAGAAAACGGGCTACGACCTGAGCACGATGAGCGAGGACGAGATGCGCGAAGTGGCCAAGAAATGCGGAGTGGAAGTGGACAAGACCATGGGCAAAGGCAAGCTGATTGACGAGATCTTCGGCGAGACCTGCGAAGGCACGTTCATCCAGCCCACATTCATCACCGACTACCCCGTCGAGATGTCTCCGCTGACCAAGATGCACCGCAGCAAAGCCGGTCTGACCGAGCGTTTCGAGCTGATGGTCAACGGCAAAGAGTTGGCCAACGCATACAGCGAGCTCAACGATCCTATCGACCAATACAACCGTTTTGTCGAGCAGATGAAACTGGCCGACAAGGGCGACGACGAGGCGATGATTATCGACCACGACTTCATGCGCGCACTGGAATACGGCATGCCGCCTACTTCGGGCATCGGAATAGGCATCGACCGTCTGGCTATGCTCATGACAGGTCAGCCCGCTATTCAGGAAGTGCTGTTGTTCCCCACTATGAAACCGGAAGCTAATGATTAAACAGAAAGAGACATTCGGTTTAGCCGGCAAGCAGATAGCTATCTTGGGCGGAGGCAGTTGGGCCACTGCGCTGGCTAAAATCGTGCTCAGCAATGTGGGTGAGATCCATTGGTACATGCGCAAGCAGGGCCAAATCGACAGTTTCATCAAATCGGGCAAGAACCCCGACTACCTGCGTGGACTGTCATTCGATGTCAGCCACATACATTTTACCTCCGACATCAACGAGGTGGTGGCCGCAGCGGACGTACTGATTCTGGCTGTTCCCAGTCCGTTCCTGAAGACGCACCTGAAAAAACTGCGCCGATCCATCCGCCGCAAAATCATCATCTCCGCCATCAAGGGCATGGTGCCCGACGAGAACATGGTGGTTACCGAGTACCTGCATATCCGCTACGAAGTACCTTCGGAGAACCTGGGTATGATAGCCGGGCCGTGCCATGCGGAAGAAGTGGCGATGGAGAGGCTGAGTTACCTGACCATAGGTTGCTCCGACCGCCAGCATGCCATCGAGATGGCCAAACTGGTGACGACGCCCTACGTACACACCTCCATCTCAGACGACGTGTGGGGACTGGAATATGCCTCAGTGATGAAGAACATCTACGCCATCGCGTCGGGTATCTGCTTCGGACTGAAGTACGGCGACAATTTCCAGGCCGTACTCACCGCCAATGCCATTCAGGAAATCAAACGTTTCTCAGCTGCCACCAATCCCCATGGACGCGACATCGACGCATCCGCCTACCTGGGCGACCTGCTGGTGACGGCGTACTCGCAGTTCTCCCGCAACCGCCAGTTCGGCAACATGATCGGGCGAGGCTATTCTGTCAAGACCGCACAACTGGAGATGCAGATGATAGCCGAGGGCTACTACGGAACGAAATGTATCCACATCTTCAACGAGCGTTACAACGTGGACCTACCCATCGCTCAGGCTGTGTACAACATCCTGTACAACCACGCCTCGCCTGTGCTGGAAATACAAGAATTAACCAACAAACTCAAATAATATGAAACTGAATCTGAAAAACGCAGCAAGCTTTGTGTCTCCCATCACACTGCAAGCAACCATGGCTCAAACAGCAGCCGCAAACGAACTATTGGAGTCCGGCAAGGGCGCAGGCAATGATTACATCGGCTGGGTACATCTGCCGAGCAGCATTACCGATGCTTTTCTTAACGAAGTACAGGCTGTAGCCGACGAACTACGCAAACGTTGCGAAGTAGTGGTAGTGGCCGGTATCGGTGGCTCATATCTGGGCGCCAAGGCCGTAAACGACGCACTGCAGCACACGTTTGACGCCTATCAGGCCAAGGACCGCAAGGACCCGTACGTGGTTTATGCGGGCAATAATATCGGCGAAGACTATCTGGCCGACCTTATGGAGTTCCTCCGGGGCAAAGAGTTCGGCATCATCAACATCTCCAAGTCGGGCACGACCACCGAGACAGCGCTGGCATTCCGTCTACTCAAGACCATGCTGGAGAAACAGTCCGGCAAGGCTGAGGCACAGAAACGTATCGTGGCTGTCACCGATGCCAAAAAGGGTGCGCTTCGGTCTTTGGCTACCAAAGAGGGCTACAAGACCTTCGTCATCCCCGACAATGTGGGAGGCCGCTTCTCGGTACTCACGCCGGTAGGATTGCTGCCTATCGCTGTAGC
This sequence comes from uncultured Bacteroidales bacterium, assembly GCA_900321775.1. Classification (GTDB taxonomy): domain Bacteria; phylum Bacteroidota; class Bacteroidia; order Bacteroidales; family Paludibacteraceae; genus Colicola. The sequence goes on along the minus strand of ONXE01000046.1, from coordinate 3,158 downwards.
CGGACATGACATCAAGGCTCTGGTTCGCGGCGCACAGGAGATGGAGAAACTGACGGGCACCGATGTTCCCGCAGAAAACAACCTGTCTGCACAATACGCGGCTATCCGCAACGCTATCTACCGTTTCGGCAAGACCACCGAGATCCTCGTCAACTTCAACCCCAAACTGCATTTCATGGCCGAGTGGTGGAAACAACTATACGGTGAGTCGGAAGGCAAGGACAACAAGGGTATTTTCCCCGCATCGGTAGATTTCACCACCGATCTCCACTCCATGGGACAATGGATTCAGGAGGGCCAACGTACCATCTTCGAAACCGTCATCTCCGTAAAGAACGCTTCCAAGAGTGTTGTTATCCCGTCGGACGAGGAGAACTTGGACGGTCTGAATTTCCTGGCCGGCAAACGCGTGGACGAGGTCAATAAGATGGCCGAACTGGGCACACGTCTGGCTCACGTGGACGGAGGTGTACCCAACATCCTCATCGAGATAGACAAAGTGGACGAGTACAACATCGGTCAGCTTATCTATTTCTTCGAGCGCGCTTGCGGTATCAGCGGATACATGCTGGGCGTCAATCCATTCAACCAACCGGGTGTGGAGGCGTACAAGAAGAATATGTTCGCTCTTCTCAACAAGCCGGGCTATGAGGCTGAGAGCAAAGCCATTCAGGCTCGTATCTGAGACGGAACCGCATAGTACCATACAAATAAAGGACGACTTTCGGGTCGCCCTTTATTTTTGTTTCCTCGCAAGTGATTACTTGAAGGTGTACTCGATAAATACCTTCGGATTGTTAGGATTCTTGCTGTTCGAGTGCTTCAGGATAGTCTTGATTCCAGTAGCCTTGATTGCAGCGTCATCGCTCACTTTCTGAGCCTGCGCAGCAGCAGAGCGGAAAGCAGCCTCTACATCGGCTTTGGCCTTCTTCTCAGTAGAATTAACCATAAAGGTCTTGCTCGTAGGCGATGCCTGAGGAGCTACTTTGTTGATAGCCTCGATGAAGATAGGCTCAATAGTCAGCTGGTAAGCCATTATCTCACCCTCCTCTACTTTTGAACCGTCAAAACTGAGGTCGAAGATCTGCGATTCAACGGGATCATTGTTGCAAGCAGTGAAACCCAAAAGTGCCACACAAGCTGCAATTGCAAATACAATTTTTTTCATAATACTTAATTATTTGTTTTGTGATTGATTTTACAATTCGGCTGCAAAGTTAGTGTTTTTTTTTGATATGTGCAAACAAAAAGCGCACAAAATGCAACAAAATCGCAAACAATTACACTAATTGCATCATTTTACGTCAATTTATGCGAATGGTTGCGCAACAATCCGGGGTTCCCTCCGCAAACAGGTGCAAAAGGCCCGTTTCCTACACAATTTGGCCTTTTTTAACATTTTTCACAGAGATTTGTCCTTTTTGGCATATTATTTGCTGTAAACTGAATGGTTGCTACGCAACTACCAACAACGAAAATCAAAACATCTTAATACAACAATGAGTAATCCTGTTGATATTCGTGAGCTCCAAGAGCGCATTGAGCGCGAGAGTTCCTTTGTAGATGCCCTGACCATGGGCATGAATCAAGTAATTGTAGGTCAGAAGCACCTGGTAGAGAGCCTGTTGATCGGTCTTCTGAGCGACGGACATATCCTGCTGGAAGGCGTTCCGGGTCTGGCCAAGACGTTGGCGATCAAGACGTTGGCTGACTTGATCAAGGCCGACTTCAGTCGTATTCAGTTTACGCCTGACCTGTTGCCGGCTGATGTGCTGGGTACGCAGATTTACAGCCAGAAAACCGAGACTTTCCATATCAAACGCGGTCCTATCTTTGCCAATTTCGTGTTGGCAGATGAGATCAACCGTGCTCCCGCCAAGGTACAATCCGCCCTTCTGGAGGCCATGCAGGAGCGCCAGGTGACTATCGGTGAGGAGACTTTCAAACTGGCAGAGCCTTTCCTGGTTTTGGCCACACAGAACCCCATCGAGCAGGAAGGAACTTATCCGTTGCCTGAAGCGCAGACCGACCGTTTCATGATGAAAGTGGTTATCGGCTATCCGCAAAAAGAAGAGGAGCAGCAAATTATCCGTCAGAACATAGGCGGCGAGAAGAAACAAGTGTTGCCTATCCTCTCCACCCAGGACATCATGAAGGCACGCGACATCGTCCGTCAAGTCTATCTGGACGAGAAAATCGAGAAATATATCGTGGACATCGTCTTTGCCACCCGTTACCCCGAAAACTACGGTTTGGAGAACCTGAAGGACATGATCAGTTTCGGCGGTTCGCCTCGTGCCAGCATCAATCTGGCCTTGGCTGCCCGTGCATACGCCTTCATCCATCGCCGCGGTTATGTGGTGCCTGAAGACATCCGCGCCGTGTGCTACGATGTACTGCGTCACCGCATCGGCCTCACCTACGAAGCCGAGGCTAACAACATCACCTCCGAGGATATCATCACCGAGGTGCTGAACAAAGTGCAAGTGCCGTAAAACAATGCTATGACCTCCGAAGAACTACTAAATAAGGTTCGAAAGATAGAGATTAAGACCCGAGGTCTGTCGAAGAACATCTTTGCGGGCGAGTACCACAGCCAGTTCAAGGGCCGCGGTATGGCCTTCAGCGAGGTGCGCGAATATCAGCCGGGCGACGATGTACGAAGCATCGACTGGAACGTCACCGCGCGACTTAACCGCCCCTATATCAAGGTGTTTGAAGAGGAACGCGAACTCACGGTCATGCTGCTGGTGGATGTGTCCGGCTCACGTAACTTCGGTACACTCACCCAGTTCAAGCGCGATATGATGGCCGAGGTGGCAGCCACGCTCGCCTTCTCCACAATCGAGAACAACGACAAGGTGGGCGTCATCTTCTTCTCCGACAAAATAGAGAAGTATATCCCCGCGAAGAAAGGCAAAACGCACGTTCTGCACATCATTCGCGAACTGCTCACCTTCGAACCGACATCTTCACGCACGGACATCACCAGCGCTCTGCAGTACTTTGCCAACGCGCAAAAACGCAGATGCACCGCGTTCTTGATCTCCGATTTCCAGGACTCCCGATTCCTTCAGATAGCCAAGACCGGCAAGAAAACCGACTTGGAGAAGGCTTGGATGATTGCCTCCAACAAACACGATGTGCAGGCTATCCAG
>ONXE01000220.1 GCA_900321775.1 uncultured Bacteroidales bacterium | reverse complement strand
CAGAACACCGGTGGCGGATTCAGCCAGACTTTTGTATGGCTGGCAGGCGCGGTCTGCTCGTCGCTGCTTTTCCTCGGCACGGCGTGCAGCACCAACAACCCCGACCAGCCCAAGCAGCAGGCGGAGCTCAAGCCCCGCACGCTGGTGGTGACACAACAAGCCGTCAGCCATCTGCCTTCAGCCGTCAGACGTCTCCCGCAGGCTACCATCACAGAAAACGGGGATGTGCTGGATGCTATATGGAGTGTAAATGACGAGATTTCTTTTCGCAACATAAGCCACGCGACCTATACCGATCCCGAAACCGGTGCCCCTGTTTACCTCGACGGCGTATTGGTGGCGGACAGGGATGCACGCATCGCTTCGTTCGCGAGCAACAACGAAGTGTGGTGCGACTGCTTGTCTATCCGAAGGCTACTGACCCTGCTTTTGAAGTCGATGGCAGTGGTTCATCGCTGACCGCTAGCTACTCCATTTCTCTTATCGGACAGGATGGTACGTTGGACACTATAGCCAGCACGTATCACCATAGCTACGGTATCGCCACGATAACCGAGGTGACCCCCACAGTGGCTAATGCGGTGGTGGCTGAGATGCAGAACCTGCTGACGGTCTGCAAATTCTCGTTTGTGGACGAAAGTAATCAACCCCTCACGATAACCTCGCTTAGTATCAGTTACGGCGACGGCACGTATGCCAACACCTACCCGGAGCAGGCTACCGTAACTGTGACGCAGGGCACACCCTGCACGGCAACCGTGACGCCGGACAAAAAAAGCACATCGGCAGGCGGCTATGCGCTCTCTGTCGTCCCCACCGGCAACCCGACTGAGGTCTATGTGGCGCTCTTGCCGGAAGCAACTGCCACAACGTACTCCTTCAGCCTCACCAGCGGTGAGAATACCTACACCGGCACTGCTACGGCTCGGCTCATTGCGGGCGAGTACGTAGTCGCTACCAACCTGAAACTGACAAAAGTAAATCACTAAAATCGCTATACAATGAAAAAGATCTTCTCTCTTCTCCTTGCACTGGTATGTGCAGCGGGAACCATCTATGCCGGCAACGGCTGGATCCCTGACAAAAAGTATTGTAAGTGGGGCGACAACTTCAAGTTCGACCATGCCTTTGAGTTCCACAACGCGGGTGCGTACAACAACACCTATGGCGATGGCAATGTGGATTTCCAACAGGCGCAGGGCGTCATCGCCTTCAGCTACGTGGGATGGAAAGAATACAAGGGTCTCTTCGCAGACAACTATCTGGCAGAAAAGGTGGTGGTGTATCTCACTGCCAGCGGCAAGGACGAGATGCCTTTGGTGACACTTCGCCTGAAAGGGAAAAGCAAGGTGAACAAAAACTGGGAGACTACCTTCAATGAAGAGTGTAAATTCGACCAGGTGGAGGGTCATCACAGTTGTACCGCCTATTTCTTGCAGAAACGTCAGGTGGAAGACGGCGATTTCCAATATGCCTATTTCAATATCGTTTATAGCGATGAAGTATATAACTACATCCACAACAATAAGAACAAAGGTCTGGGTCTGCACCTGCTGGTCGGGTGGGATGGCAATGAATATAATTACTGGTACACGTTCGAGCAGGGCGAGTTGAATGATATCATGGAGCCGGTATCCGATCCGGTAATAGAGAATTTCCAATGGACGAAAAATACAGCGGGCAAGACCGCCCTTCGTTTTACGGCAAACGGTATAAATGAAGGAGTCTATCACGAGCGTGCGGCAGGCAGTGCGGTAGGCCGTGCAATAGACGGTAAGATCCCCGATACGGAAACTAAGATTTCATCCGCCTACTACCTCAACCGCGAGCGCAATGACGTGGCTTCGCTCACATGGGAGCAGCTCAATCTCATGGGGCAAGACGTCCCGCCGTATGCTATCGAAGTGTCGCGCCAGCCGGTTTCAGACATCAAGAGCTCTTATTATGACAGCAACCACGGAGGTCCGAAGTCTCCGTTTGCCGGTCCCATGTCTAATTGGAAGAAGATAACCGTCCCGCCACTCTATCTGCCGGAGGGGATAATGCTCTCGCATACGGGCGGAGATACGCTATATGCGAAGTTTACTATCCCGAAAAAGCCCTATGGCAGAGATGATGAAGACGAGTCTGATATTATCATCGAATATGCCACGGACCCGTCCTTCTCATCGTGTGAGACGGTGCGCGTGCCTTTCAATCTCTCCAACCGCCATGCCCCGACGTCCTACCGCGTAGAGTTGCCGTTGCCCCAACATATGCTCAATAAAGGACAGCAGACTTTCTACGTACGGTTCAGCCGTGACTTAGTGGATCACGCCACTACTTGCACTAAAGAGTCGATTCTCATTAACACCAACCTTAGGAAATTGTCGGGAGTGAATGCGCATGATGAAGGCAATAAGATTAAGGTCAGTTGGACGCACGAGGGCAACGACAAAGGTATTTGGACAGGAGATATGTACTATCGTGTACAATACATCGTGGATGGCATCACCTATACGCAGGATTTCGCCGACCGCAACCTCACTTCTGTTTTTGTGACACAAGGTATTCCGACCTGCCTGCCCATCGAATATACGGTACAGATCCGTACGGATGCGAAGATCATTAGTTCCTGCAAAAGTAATTTAGAGACTATGGCTCCCACCCGCGAGGCGGTC
>ONXE01000023.1 GCA_900321775.1 uncultured Bacteroidales bacterium | reverse complement strand
ATCTGGAAGGCCGGACGAATCGTGTCGGCTGTCGTACCGCGTGCACCGGCCAACTCACCGTCTGCGTCACCCGCCTTGATCATTAGGCAACCCAGGTACAGCGGGTCTTTGGTCTTCTGCGCAGCCTCTTCATAAGTCAAGCCTTTCTTCTTACGAAGCTCGTACAGCAAGTTGGTGTACGCCTCCATCTTCGGGTCCGTTGCAGGGTCAAAGATAGTAGCCTTGTGGATGTGCTCATAGCCGTTCTCGGCTGCCATGCGGTTAATCACGGCAGGGTCGCCGATTAGAATAAGGTTAGCAATATCATCTTTCAAGATGATGTTTGCAGCTTCCAGCGTGCGAGGCTCGTCACCTTCAGGCAAAACGATACGCTGTTTGTTCGCCTTCGCACGAGCTGTCATTTGAGATAAAATGTCCATTGTGTCTTGTTTTTATTATTGTTTTCTAATTAATCACTTTACGCCACATTACGTAATCGCCTGCAAAGTTACAACATTTTTCTGACATTTCCAAACAAAATCTCTAAAAAGTACACATTCGTTCCCAAAAATCACCATTTCACAACTCATTTTTCAACAAATGAACACGTTTTTGAACAAAAATCGACAAAAAACTTGAAAACCTGCTTTCTTTGTTGTACCTTTGTACCCGATTTTGAAAATTGACTCGACTCAACTCGAAAAAACACCAAAATTTCAAAATCTTCGGCCCTGATATTTTGACAACTCGTTTGACGGATTCCGACAAAATATCTTTAGGGAGGAGCTTGCTTACACCACCGGACTTTTTTCGGACCACCAACTTGCCCTCTCAGACTGAAGCAATATACACCGGTTTTCAAAAATACTAACAACCAAATTTATGCAAAAATCCGACATACTTAAAATCCACGGATGGATGGTTTCACAACGTGGGCTACACGGAAACGAACTCCTCGTCTTCGCCATTTGCTTCATGCTCCGCGAAGCCGAATCCGAGTACACCTCAGCCATGGCCAAGCGCTGGCTTCAAGCCTTCCCAAGAACCACCGTACTCGACTCGCTCCAAACCCTTTTCGACAAAAAACTCATCTCGCAACGCGAACTCGACATGCTCAAGGACCTCCAGTATCGCAAGAAAGTGGAACGCAAGAAACGAACCGTCAACCCCGAGACCCTCGAGGCCTTCGCCGCCCGCCACAACCGCAAGAACCTCCGCCGCGAGCAATTCCGCAACGCCCCCGACCCCTTCAAACCCAAAAACTAAACTCGCCATCCACTCACTCCGCACCACCTTCGACTAAAATACTGCAATCCGCGCTTTTTCTGGGAAGCCTATGCTTCTTTCATTCGAATAAAAGCAGCCCTTGCGCCCGATTTTGAATAAAAACACGACAAAAACCACCTTTTTTACACAAAAAAACGCCCAAACTCCTGCACATGTCAGAAAAATGTACTATCTTTGCACCCAAAAAGGGATTTTATTACTTTTTAATAATTATAAAATAATAAAGACATGAAAGGACTTATGAATCCGTTTATTATCAGTGGATACGAAGGCGCTGAATACTTCTGCGATCGCGTAGCAGAGACCAATCAACTGGCCTCCGAAATAGCCAATGGCAACAACGTGGCGCTGATTGCCACTCGCCGTATGGGTAAGAGCGGATTGGTCCGGCCAAGAACATCACTTCCGCGGCGTTCCTGCAAGCCCATGCGCTACCATCTGCCAGCATGGTACAATCCGCAGTTCGGGGCCTGTTGGAGACTTTGCAGCGAAAAATGTGGTAAAATCATGCAATAAGTACATTTTTTTTTGCAAAAGACTTGGTCAATTCAAAAAAAAGTTGTACCTTTGCACCCGAAAACAAATTAATTAACTATTATGCCGCAGATTAGTACCTTTTATGGAATCGTCATTTTTATGAACTTTCAGGACCACGCTCCTGCGCATTTTCATGCTTGGTATGGCGACTACAAGATAATTGTCGACATTAAAAACGGCGTGGTGAAAGGAGAAATGCCCGGGCGTGCATTGCGCATGATACTTGAATGGCTCGACTTGCATCGTGACGAACTGTTGGAAAACTGGGAACGTGCACAGAAGGGTGAGATGGTAAAACGTATTGTTCCACTAAATTAATACGATTATGGAGTTTTTGGAGATTACAAACGCACAGTATGTTGGCGGCCACAAAATACATCTGTGGTTCAACAACAATGTTGACAAGGTGGTCGATTTCAGCGACAAACTGAACGGCGCAGCCTTTGAGCCTTTGCGGGATTTGGCGTTCTTTAAGAACTTCCACATCGCGTACAATACAATTGAGTGGGCGAATGGTGCTGATTTTGCCCCCGAATACTTAATTACCTGTTAGCAGGCACAAACACCACAACGAACTAACAAGTAGCCATCGCGGCGTCGTGTCGCGCAAGATAACACTCGCCTCATAGTGCTGAGGCATACATACTAACTTAAAGCGTTATAAGCTGAACTTGATTGTCTGAAACTTCGACACTTTCAGTAATACACTTCAAGCAGAAGCCCGTTAACGCTCACGCTAATCGGCGTGGGCTTTTGTGTAGGGTTTGAAGTGTATGGGCAGTCGAAGGCCTCAGATAGTCGAATCCTCATGAACAAAAGCCTGCGCTTTGTATTTGTATATAAATATAATGTGAAACAACTAAAACAAATGTAAAATATAATCAACATTAAACAAAAACAACAATGAACACAATGAAACTTTACAAGACAATTCTCCTGCTATTCGCGCTAATAGCCGGAGTTAGCGCAAGTTGGGCCGATCCGGTCAGTATCCCACAAGCATTTGACACCTACATCAACTGGAACAATGCCACCAAATCAGACTGTCAAGCAGAAAACAATGGAGAGAATTTAGGCTTCACTCATGTTAACTCATCGGCAACGTTTACTATTACTAATGAAACGGCTCAGGATTACGTGCTATCATTCATGTCCAGTAGCGAGGGGTCGGAGCCTATTCTGTGGAATCTTAAACTGACAAACAATACGACGTCCACTAATGTGATTGACGAAAATTTTACCGTTGAAAATACCGAGCAATTCACTCAATACGGAAACGCTCATAGTTATCTCTTTGAAAGTTTACCTATGGGAACATATACTTTAACGTTTACTGCTCTTGGGATTTCTGGCTCTTATTCCGGCAATCTGAAATACCTGTCTTTCCGCGCCAAAGAACAATTGGCTATGCCTTTTGAAAACGTTACGGATTTTCTCGATTTAACAGCAAATTTTTCAAATGCCCAACTGTATGGTGGAACGAAAGCCATATACAAAATAAAACGTGCAGGTGGTTCTGCGCATGATATTCCCGCGTATGTTCAAACCACAGGTTCATATGTTCTCGGCTTTAGGGTCACCGGTTTCGTGCAAAACGGCAAACTGAAGGTAACAGTTAAGAGTTTTGATGGAAGTGTTACAGATATTAACCAACAGGCAATAAGCATCACAGGTATGGGTTACTACACGTGTGTATTAGACAACATAACTGCCGGTTTTAAGAAAATCAGTTTCGTTTTTGAAGATGAGGATGACGGAGGAGGTGACGAGTTGTACGAAGTAACAGATTTCTATTTCGCAATCAACGACTTCCCAACAATGGGAGACCCCACGACCTACCTCAATATATCCCAATGGACATGGGGCAATCCGCATTATGATAATTCCGGATACCTTGGATGGATTTACAACGGAGGATCGGTCACTTGGTATCTCCGAAATAACAACGAACAGGCATACTATTATTTCAAAGCGGGAATCACAACAAATGTATCTGGTGCTTCTCTCAAAATCACAGTAACCGATTATCTCACTGGTACAAAAGAGGAGGAAGAAACGTTCAGCGTGGAGGCTTCAAATGATTTTGCCACTCAGACATTCAAGTTGGCAAATCCCATCTCTCCTGGTCTAAAGACTGTACGCTTGGATTTTATCAAAGAGTATGAAGAACAATGGCTCTATAATCTCAAGGATCTTACCTTCTACAAGCGTTCGTTGAATGGGAACGTGGACTACGACTACACTCCCGTAGAGGCAAGCAACATCGACGCTGTACTAATCCGTACGATTGCCGCAGATACGTGGAATACTATTGTACTGCCGTTTGCCATGACAAATGCACAGTTGACGGAAGCTTTCGGTGACAATGTTAAGGTTGCAGCTTTGGCAAGTGGTGACGAAGAAACACTCAACTTCAACACCGTAACCGCAACTGCTGCCAACCAGCCGTACGCTATCAAACTTAGCAGCAGTGACAGCAAGTCCTCTCCATTCACTATTGAGGGCGTGACCATTTCTGACGCAACTCCGACGCAAACCATCACTAACTGGAACTTCATCGGAACCTATTCTTCCACGAACATCCCCACCGGCAGCTATTTCTTTAGTGGCAACCAACTATGGCAGGCAAGCGATGAGACAAACACTATCAAACCTTTCCGAGCATACTTTACCTATACTGGAAATGCCTCTGCTCCGCAGCCGAGATTCATCATCAGTAGCGAGAATAACGCCACCAATACCGACGTTATCGAGGCAAAAGAAGAGGTAGTCAAGTTCTTCCGAAATGGTCAACTTTACATTAAGCGCGCCGGCGCAACATACGATGTGCTCGGACGTATCATTCGCTAATTCACTGAAGTGTTGAACGATTAAAACTGTTAATTATGAAAACATATATCAATCCATCCATGCGCGTAATGACAATCAAACCCGCGGATATTATTGTAACCTCTTTCAAGACTACGGGTCTTGATGGTATTGAGAACTTTGGAGGAGACGCTACTGGCAAGGGAGCCGATGCCGCCAGTCGTTTCCGCGACTGGGACTATTAATCCTATCACACAATAGCCTCTACACTTCACCATGGCTGTAACTCAAATATAGTCACAGCCATGGTTTTTTACTTCATAGAAAATATGAATCATCGCGTCAACCCAACTGATACGTTGAATCAAACGCCCCGTTCCTGAATTGCTTTTCAACAAACCGATGCTTCTTTCGTTCGAATAAAACCAGCCTTTGTGCACGTTTTGGGGTAAAAAAACGACAAAAACCACCTTTTTTACACAAAAAAACGTCCAAACTCTTGCACATGTCAGAAAAATGTACTATCTTTGCACCACGAATGAGTTGCGAGAATTTTCGCAACGAAAAATTTCGCAATAATAAAATGACTGATTATGAACCCGTTCAAGTTTGGAACAATCGTAGAAAATGAGTTCTTTACTGATAGAATTGAAGAACTTGCAACGCTAAAAATGCACCTTGACAGCGAGAACCATATCATCCTGATAAGCCCTCGACGTTTTGGAAAAAGCAGTTTGGTGAAAAAAACGCTGACTCAAATCAATCGCCCAAGCATCACGATTAACATGCAACAGGTGCTTAGCGTGACTGATCTCGCGGAACAATTGCTAAAGAATGTTTTGGCATTGTATCCGATAGAAAAGTACCGGCATTTCTTAACTCATTTTCGCTTTGTCCCGTCCATTTCTACCGACGCGCTGACCGGCTCTTTGAATGTTGCTTTTCAACCTTCAATCAAAGAAGAAGTCGTACTGGCTGATGTGATGGCTTTGTTGGAAAACGTTTCTACCCCTAAAGCCCGACTCATCGTTGTCTTTGACGAGTTTCAGGAGATATTGGCCATTCAGAAAGGTCTGGACAAACAACTGCGCGCTTTGATGCAGCAACAACATGGGCTCAATTACATCCTGCTCGGAAGCCAAGAGAGCATGATGGAGGATATTTTCGAACGAAAAAAGTCTCCGTTCTATCATTTTGGCCTCATGATGCGCTTGAGACAAATCCCCGAACAGGATTTCCGGCAATATGTGACTGAACGCCTGCCTAAGTCAACAAACACCGTACAGGTAGTGGATGATATTTTTGCATTCTCTCATAACCACCCTTATTATACGCAGCAACTCGCTTCGCAAGTTTGGGAATGGATGGAATACAAACACATTACTGACAATGTTGTGGAGGAAGCAATTTCTCAGCAAATACAGGAGCACGACTTGGATTTTGAACGTCTGTGGAATAGTCTGAATCGCACGGACCGCGGAGTCTTGAAACTCCTGGCTGAAGGGCACAATCCAATGCAGTTGCGGACCATTTCTACCAGCACGACATATAGCAGTCTCAAACGTCTTCAAAAAGCCGGCTTCGTCATTCGGACCGACTCATTTATGATTGAAGACCCCTTCTTCGAACGCTGGCTTCGCATGCAACAATAACTATCCTTGTCATCTTTCATTCGAATAAAAGCAGCCTTTGCGCACGTTTTGGGGCAAAAAACGACAAAAACAACAGTTTTGACACAAAAAAACGTCCAAACTCTTGGTCATGTCAAAAAAAAGTAGTAACTTTGCACCCGCTTTTGAGAACGTTATGACAAAGAGAGTGATTTTTCTGCTTGCCCTGCTGGGCGTAATGGCCGGCGAAATGGCTGCAGTGGACACACTATATGTCCGCCAGACTGACACGATTGTCATCCGCGAGACACGGTACAAAAAAGTGCCTGTGACCGTGGAGAAAGAGGTCGAGAAGGTGGTAGAAGTTCCTCGCGCAACGGGTGCCGGATACGAGGACAAAGTGTTCTTTGTCTATTTCCCGCTGGGTAGTTACGCCCTGGATGACGAGGCGCAGAAAGCTATTCACGAGATGGCTGAAAGGCTGGCCGACAACCCCGAACTGGGCGTTCGACTCACAGGCTACTGCGACTATGTAGGCGGAGCAGAAGTCAACAATCGCCTCTCTATGGCACGCGCCACCGCTGTAGGCAACCGACTCAAAGCCGCGTATGGCATCGACAGCCGACGCATCATGGTAGAGGGCAAAGGGATGCTTGGGAACGTCAAAGCCGAATACAGCCCCAACCGGCGAGTGGAGATGCGACTGGAGAGCACTGGCAAACTTGCGCAACCCACGCAACCCGCACAACCCGAGAGCACCAAACTCAAACAGCCCGCAGTGAAGAGCGAAGTGCAAGCCGCTAACCGTAGTTCCGAGGCTGCCAACATCAAGTTGCTGGGAACAGAGGTTGTGACAAGCGAAATGACCCTGTCGCAACTCGCACGCAAATACTACGGCAACACCTTCTGCTGGGTGTATATATACGCGATGAACAAGAGCGCGATACGCAACCCCAACAGGCTGCAGATAGGTCAGAAAATACGTATTCCCGAACTCAACGAGGTGGACAGACAAATCACCAAGCAAGAGGCGGAAGAGTACTACCGAATGATAAGGAAATAAGGGGAGATGTTGACCCCTTCCGGCGGAGGCCGGTTCCCCCGTTATCGGGGACACCTCCGGGTCCCATAGCTCAGTTGGTCAGAGCACCTGACTCATAATCAGGGAGTCCTTGGTTCAAGCCCAAGTGGGACCACTCGCGTTCAGCACGACAATCGCACAGACCGAGGCTTCTGCTTGCGCGACAGCCTCATTAAAGCGATATCCGCTTCCGCTCTCCCCATACGGAACAACGTTCCTAGTGGGGACCCCAATTGGAATTAACAACGAAAGGCTGTCTGCACAGATAGCCTTTCTTACTGACATATTTATATGCAAGACATCAGAAACATAGCTATCATCGCCCACGTGGATCACGGCAAGACTACACTCGTGGACAAGATGCTTTATACCGCGCACCTCTTCCGCGAAAACGAGCAGAAAGGTGAGTTAATCCTTGATAACAACGACCTGGAGCGTGAGCGTGGCATCACCATCCTCGCCAAAAACGTGAGCATCGACTACAAAGGCGTCAAAATCAACATCATCGACACTCCGGGGCACGCCGATTTCGGAGGCGAAGTGGAGCGTGTGCTCAACATGGCCGACGGCGTCCTCTTGCTCGTTGATGCCTTCGAGGGACCTATGCCGCAGACACGTTTTGTTCTGCAAAAAGCCTTGCAGATGCAACTCAAGCCCATCGTCGTCATCAACAAAGTGGACAAACTCAACTGCCGTCCCGACGAGGTGCAGGAGGCTGTGTTCGACCTCATGTGCGCCCTTGACGCTACCGAGGATCAGCTGGATTTCCAGACCATCTACGGCTCCGCCAAAAACGGATGGATGTCCACCGACTGGAAGCAACCTACCACCGACCTGACCGCCCTGATGGATGCCATCATCAAGTACATCCCGGCTCCCGAGAGACTGGAAGGAACACCGCAGATGCTCATCACCAGCCTCGACTACAACCCCTATGTGGGTCGTATCGCCGTGGGACGCGTACACCGTGGCACCCTGCGTGAGGGCATGAACGTGACCCTCAGCAAACGTGACGGTTCTACTGTCAAGCAGAAAATCAAAGAACTTCGCACCTTCTCCGGCCTCGGCCAGCAGAAAGTAGAGGAAGTCAGCAGTGGCGACATCTGCGCTATCGTAGGTATTGAGGGCTTTGAGATTGGCGACACTATCTGCGACTACAACGAGCCCGAACCACTCAAACCTATCGCTATCGACGAGCCGACTATGTCTATGCTCTTCACCATCAACGACTCGCCTTTCTTCGGCAAGGACGGCAAGTACGTGACCAGCCGACATATCCACGACCGACTGATGAAAGAACTCGACAAGAACCTCGCTCTGCGCGTCGAGAAAGCCGAAACCGAGGATGCCTGGCGCGTCTATGGACGAGGCGTACTGCACTTGTCTGTACTCATCGAGACCATGCGTCGCGAGGGCTACGAACTGCAAGTTGGACAACCGCAGGTCATCATCAAAGAGATCGACGGCGTCAAATGCGAACCTATCGAGCAACTCACGGTCAACTGCCCCGAAGACTGCTCCGGCAAGATTATCGAATATGTGGCCGTACACAAAGGTGACATGGTGTCCATGACTACGGTCAACGACCGTCTGCAGCTGGAGTTTACCATTCCTTCGCGTGGTATAATAGGTATGCGCACCTACGTGATGAACGTGTCCGCAGGCGAAGCTATCATGAGCCACCGCTTCATTGAGTATCAGCCCTATAAGGGCGATATCGTCAAGCGCACCAACGGTTCGCTCATCGCCATGGAAACAGGCACGGCCTATGCTTACGCTCTGGACAAACTTCAGGACCGCGGACGTTTCTTCATCTACCCGCAGGAAGAGGTCTATGCGGGACAAGTGGTGGGCGAGAGCGCCAAGGATAAAGACATCGTCATCAATGTGACCAAGTCCAAGAAACTGACGAACATGCGCTCCAAGTCGGCCGACGACAAAGCCGTTCTGTCTCCTCCGCTCATCATGTCCCTGGAGGAAGCACTCGAGTACATCAAGGAGGACGAGTACGTAGAGATCACGCCCAAAGCCATGCGCTTCCGCAAGATTATTCTGGACGAACTGGAGCGCAAGCGTGCCCGCAGTCGTGCAGGACTTGCTCCGGACGAAGAAGATGACGAGTAAACCCTACCTTGTCTTATACAGCAAGCGACCACCTTCGGGCAGTCGCTTGTTTCTTTTATTCCATAAGATTACTCCGACTTGGCAGCAGGTTGCGTTTGTTTGGTGGGTTCCATATGTAGCGTCACCAGCGTCTCGCTGCCAAAATGCTCGCGCAACTTCTTCTCGATGTCCGTGGCCCGCTCATGCGCCTGATTAAGTGAAACAGAACCGTCCATACGAATATGCGCCTCAATGGCAATACGGTTGCCTATATGACGCGTGCGCAGGTTGTGAGGCTCACTCACGTCAGGGAAAGAACGGATAATGTCCACTATCTCCTTCACCTCCTCCGGCGCGAGAGAATGGTCCGTCAACTCACCGAAACTGCTGCGAACCAGTTCCCACGACACTTTCACCAACATCGCGCCCACGACGATAGAGGCCAACGGGTCAAGCACGGCCCAATGGTCACCTAACAGGATCGCCCCGCCTATACCGATAGCTGCGCCCATCGACGAGAGCGAGTCGCTGCGATGATGCCAGGCGTTGGCAATCATGGCAGGTGAGTCCAACTGACGCCCGCGGATGATAGTGTAGCGGTAAATCAACTCTTTTATGATAATGGACAACAGAGCCGCCCAAAGCGCCAACGTGCCCGGAACGGTCAGAGTCTCGCCGTTGATCCAGTCCACCAGCTTCATTGCCCCGTGAACGATGATGCCGATAGCCGCAGCGGCCAAGGCCAAACCAATGAGTAGTGCAGCCAATGTCTCATACTTGCCGTGACCGTAGTCGTGCGACTCGTCTTGAGGCTTCGCTCCCAGATGAACAAAGAAGATCACCACTATGTCTGTCAGGAAATCCGACAACGAATGTACTGCATCCGCAATCATCGCCGCACTGTTGCCCAATATGCCCGCGACAAACTTAAACACCACCAGCAGCACATTCCCCGCACTGCCAATCAGCGTTACCTTGTATATCTCCTTCTCACGCGCGGCCTTGCTAAGTTTCCCCGTCCCGCTCGACGCATTCTCCTGCTTCATCACCTCGCGCAGCAGTTTCTCATGATGCATATGATCGTGTATCATATATTTTGCATTTTTGTTTCAGGCTGCAAAGTTAACACTTTTTTTCGAAACTACCAAGCAAATACGATAAAAAATGCAAGAAAACACTTCAAAAAAGAAAGCAGAGCCGCAAAACGACCCTGCTTCGGAAAAGAGGAAAGAAAAAAAGTGGTCGGGTAGACTGGATTCGAACCAGCGGCCACACGCCCCCCAGACGCGTACTCTACCGGGCTGAGCTACTACCCGTCGCGCAATTGCGCGAAACACTTTTCAGTGCGCTTTCTTTGATAAAGCCTGCAAAGGTACTGCTTTTTTTTGAAATGACCAAATAAAAACGCAGAAAAATGCAAATAAAGCGCAAAAAGACCTGCATTTTATCTCAATATCGGCTTTTTTCCGAAACAAAGCGTACCTTTGTCGCCACTATTTGGTCTCCTCGTTGTTGTACGCTTCGAGAGCTTTGGCCAGCACCACCATTGCCTTGGCCAGGTCCTCACAACACAACGTGTAGGCCATACGAACCTGATTGCGGCCATCCTCGGGATGCGTGTAGAATCCTGCCCCCGGCGCCATCATCACGGTTTGCCCCTCGTACTGGAAGTCCGTCAGGCACCATTGGCAGAAACGCTCCGCGTCATCTACAGGCAGTTGCACCATCGTGTAGAAAGCACCCATAGGTGTAGGCGAATATACGCCGGGAATCTTGTTGAGTTCGTTCAACAGGAAATTGCGGCGCTCCAGATACTCGTCATACACCTGTTCCATATACTCCTGCGGAGTACTCAATGAGGCCTCGGCTACTACTTGTCCGAACAACGGAGGCGAGAGTCGCGCCTGGCAGAACTTCATCACAGCCTGACGAACCTCCTTGTTCTTGGTAATCAACGCACCGATACGGATTCCGCACTCGCTGTAACGCTTGGAGACGGAATCAACGAGAATCACGTTGTCCTCGATACCCTCCAGGTGACAGGCGGAAACGTACGGAGCCTTGGTGTAGATAAACTCGCGGTACACCTCGTCGGAGATGAGGTACAGGTTATGTTTCTTCACCAAGTCGCGAATCTGCAGCATCTCGCGTTTCGTGTAGAGATAACCCGTAGGGTTGTTGGGGTTGCAGATAAGAATAGCCTTGGTCTTGGGGGTTATCTGTTTCTCAAACTCCTCGATAGGCGGCAGTTTAAAACCGTCTTCGATACGTGTCCTGACGCTTCGTACTATGGCTCCGGCCGAGATAGCAAAAGCCATGTAGTTGGCATAAGAAGGGTCCGTGACGATGATCTCGTCGCCCGGATTGAGGCATGTCATGTATGCGAACTGGATAGCCTCGGAACCTCCGGCCGTGACGATAATCTCATCAGGGCTGAGGTCGATTCCATACTCGGCATAGTAGCTTACGAGTTTGGTTCGGAGGCTCTTGTAGCCTTGTGAAGGACTGTATTCCAGAATCTTACGGTCGGTCTGTCTGACGGCATCGATGGCGCACTGAGGCGTCGGGATGTCGGGCTGGCCGATATTCAGATGATAGACATGAATGCCATTACGTTTGGCCGCGTCTGCGTACTTCGCCAACTTACGAATAGGCGAAGACGGCATACTGGCGGCGCGTTGTGATATTTCCATATATATGTTGTTTTATTAGCAAATGCCTTGCTCGAGCATCGCATTCGCCACTTTGATAAATCCGGCGATATTGGCTCCGCGGACGTAGTTGATATACCCATCCTCTTCGGTACCATACTTGATGCAGGCAGCGTGGATATCAGCCATAATGCGGCGCAGGTGGTTGTCCACTTCTTCTGCGGTCCAGCTTTGGCGGATGGAGTTCTGTGTCATCTCCAGACCCGAAGTGGCAACACCGCCTGCGTTGCTGGCTTTGCCCGGGCTGTAGAGAATCTGTGCTTTCTGGAAGAGGACAATGGCCTCGGGCGTGGTGGGCATGTTGGCACCCTCGCACACGCACAGACAACCGTTGTCCAGCAGATGTTGTGCGTCGGTCGCATCAATCTCGTTCTGCGTCGCACACGGCATGGCAATCTGGCAGGGAATACGCCAGGGACGCTCGTGCGGGAAATACTGAGCCGACGGATATTGCTCTGCGTATTCGCGAATACGTCCACGGAAGATGTTCTTCAGGCGGAACACGTAGTTCAGCTTCTCTTCGGTAAGACCTTCAGGGTCGTAGATA
The DNA here is from genome assembly GCA_900321775.1 of uncultured Bacteroidales bacterium. Classification (GTDB taxonomy): domain Bacteria; phylum Bacteroidota; class Bacteroidia; order Bacteroidales; family Paludibacteraceae; genus Colicola. The sequence goes on along the minus strand of ONXE01000023.1, from coordinate 1,923 downwards.
AAACCGTCCGAATCGGACAGGGTAACCACTTTGGCGCCAAGACGCATGGCTTTTTGTGCCGCATACTGGGCTACATTACCCGAGCCGGAGATACAAACCGTCTGGTCCTTGAACGAGAGTCCGCGTGTAGCCAACATAGCCTCGGCGAAATAGCATGCGCCGTAGCCGGTAGCCTCGGGACGCATCAAACTGCCACCCCAGTAAAGCGACTTACCCGTAAGGGTGCCTGTCCACTCGTCGCGGATACGCTTGTACTGGCCGAACAGGAAACCAATCTCACGGCCACCGACACCGATATCACCTGCGGGCACATCGGTGTCCTGACCTATATGGCGTTGCAGTTCGGTCATGAAAGACTGGCAGAAGCGCATCACCTCGGCATCGGATTTGCCGCGCGGGTTGAAGTCGCTACCGCCTTTGGCACCACCCATAGGCAGGGTTGTCAGAGCGTTCTTGAACGTTTGTTCAAACGCCAGGAACTTCATGATACTCAGGTTTACACTGGCGTGGAAACGGATGCCTCCCTTGTAGGGGCCGATAGCAGAGTTCATCTGCACGCGGAAACCGCGGTTGACTTGCACTTCACCTTTGTCGTCCACCCAGGGCACGCGGAACATAATCACGCGCTCGGGCTCGACCATGCGCTCCATGATCTTGGCTTTCATCAGATGCGGTGACTCCATCAGATAGGGCGCGATACTCTCCAATACTTCGCGAACAGCCTGATGAAACTCGTGTTCTCCCGGATTCTTGGTTTCCAGGGCTGCCATAAACGTGTTGACGTAATTTACTACTTCGTTAACTTCGTGTGAGTTGTTCATAACGTAATACCTTATAGTTTAACAATATTCATTTTATCTAAGTTGCCGTCAAGAAAAGCGCTGATGTTCTGCTCTACATTTCTACACATGTCCAACCGTCCGTCGATAGTTCCCGTACCGATATGCGGACTCAACACCACGTTATCCAACCCAAGCAATGCCTCTGTAATATGTGGCTCGTGCTCGAACACATCCAGCGCCGCTCCGGCAATGATGCCTTTTTGCAGAGCCTCTATAAGGGCCGCTTCGTCCACGTGCGCGCCGCGCGCGGTATTAATAAGGAGTGCGGTCGATTTCATCTTTTGCAGCGTTTCGCTATTAATGAGATGATGAACCTCGGGGGTGTAGGGTAGGTTTAGTGACACATAGTCGGAGGTCCGTAACAGTTCGTCCAACGACAGATATTTGGCGCTATAGGTTTCCTCGATGGAGGCAGACAACTGATGGCGATTGAAGTAAACGATGCGCATACCGGCTGCGACAGCTCTTCTGGCCAAGGCCTGACCTATACGCCCCATTCCAATGATTCCCAACTGTTTACCATAAAGCGACACTCCCAGATTGTTCATCACGCCAAAGACGATAGAGGGGTCTTTCTGCCGAAGTTTGCGGTCCAATTCTGCCGTCCGATGTGCCAATGTGTGCATCAATGCAAAACAATGTTCCGCCGTAGGTTCTGTAACTGTGTGAGGGGTGTTTGTGACCAGGATACCATGCGCCTTGCAGTACGCCACATCGATGTTATTGAACCCGACGCCGAAGTTTGCTACCAACTTGAGACTCTTGGCTTCAGCCAGCACTTCTGCCGGAACGGCGTAATCAAACGTCGCCACCAACACCTCCGCGTCACGTATCTGTTCGCAGAGTTCCTCGCGGTTCAGGTAGGGGGTCTTGGGGATTATCAACTTATGTTCTCTCAACTCCGCAAACCCTTCTTCCGGCAGGTATGTGGTAAACAAAATTTTCATTTCGGGGTACAAAGGTACTGCTTTTTTTTGATATACGCAAGCGAAAAAGAAGAAAAAAAAGCGTCAAAAATGCACAAGTGTCAAAAAATACACATTTTTTGGTAGAAAATATACGTGCGTTTGAATTATTTTTA
>ONXE01000101.1 GCA_900321775.1 uncultured Bacteroidales bacterium | reverse complement strand
ATGATGGCTTTGGTTTGCGACGCCATGCGGAAAATATCCGTCGTCTCGCAGGGAATCTGCTTCTCGATGTCGCGATAACCGAAGGCCTTCAGATAGGCCACTTCGCCGTCTTTTAATACCATCGCCACGCATTGTGGCATATAGCCGTTGTTCACGTACGTGTTGTACGCACTGTCCACATAAGCCAGACGCTCAGGATAAAACGCCTCCGTGGATTGTTTGGCGCAAGCACTCATCAGCAGCATCGCGCCTACTGTAATCAAATAAACTACTCTCTTCATATTGGTTGTGTCCTTGTCTTGTCAGCTTGTATAAGGAGTTCTACCAAGCCTGCCTACTTGTCGGCTTGAATCGCTGCCCCGAGTCTATCCGCTAAAGCGGCCGGTTGCAGCTTCACCCTATCAGCACCCTATCAGTTCCCTATCAGCACCCTATCAGCACCCTATCAGAGTGGCTGGCAGGCTACGGGTAGAAAAGAAAGGCTTCACCTAAGCGAAGCCTTCCTGTTGTCGTTTATTGCAGTTTGAAATTAACCGGAACCGTATACTTAACACGTACGGCCTTACCGCGCTGTTTACCGGGTTTCCATTTCGGCATAGACTTGATGACACGTACGGCCTCCTTGTCCAGCGATGCATCACCACCCGAGCGAACAACCTCAACGTCCACGATAGAACCGTCTTTGTTCACCACGAACTGGCAGATAACACGACCCTGGATTCCGTTCTCCTGTGCGATAACAGGATACTTAACGTTCTCGCTCAGGTACTTGAAGAGCTCTGCTTGGCCGCCCGGGAACTCAGGCATGGTCTCTACAACCATGAAGATTTCCTCCTCGGTTTCTTCCTCCTCTACAACCTGCTCAACCGGCGCCTTGATCTCTACCACCTCGTTGTTATCCTCGGTGTTGATCTCAATACGTTCGGTCTGAACCTCATCTTCTACTACGTTCAGCACTTCAATCTCCTGAACAGGGGCTGGTGGGGGAGGGGGAGGCGTTTCCTGACTGGTCTGCTGGATATCCAACTCCTCCTCGAAAACAAACTCCTCGTCTGGGGCGTCATACACTTTCACCTGTTTCTCCGTCCATTCAAGCGCTACAAAACATGCACTCAGGACGAACACAAAGCCGAACAAGAGGTATGTCAACTTCTTGTTTTCCAAGCTCGCTTCTTTAGACTTTTTCAGTTCCATTATAGTGTTTTTTTGATATGTTCGTTGCACAATGCGACTGCAAATTTACAACTTTTTTCTCAATCTTGCAAATATATTGGCTATTTTTTGCAAAAAAAATGCATTTTTTACCCAAAATAGGCATGAAATGTGAAAAAAAAGTATTATCTTTGCACCCGCTTATGAGAAAAAGTGACAACATATTCCGCTCTGACGTGGTCCGAAACACGACCAAATTACTCTCCGCCAACGTGCTCGCGCAGGTGGTCGGTTTGCTTATCTATCCCCTCCTCACGCGACTCTATTCGCAGGACGATTTCGGTCTGCTCAGCCTCTTCGTTTCCATGGGTGGCGTTCTGGCTCTCGTGAGCACCGCCGAATATCAATACTCCATCGTACTGCCCAAAGACGAAAAAACTGCCGTTGGCGCGTGGCATATGGGCGGCATCATCCTCTGCTGCGTCACACTGTTGGTCACCCTGTCCATCCCCTTCGCTCCGCAGATTGCCGCATTGTTCAAAGCCCCCACCCTCGCGCAGTGGTACTGGGCGCTCCCGATTTACGTCTTCTTCATGGGACTTTGGGCCTTGCTCAACTACTGGTACAGCCGCCATAAGCAATTTGGCAAGATAGGCACCTATCAGGTCTCGCAGAGCCTCGTCGGAGCCGGAGCCAAAGCGGGTTTCGGCGCAGCCGGATTCACCTCAGGAGGACTCATCGTCTCCGCTATTCTGGCACCACTCACGGCTATAGGCATCAACGTACTGACCTCGCTTAAATCTCTTATACCCCTCCGAACGTTTGACAAAAAAGCCACGCAGCACGCAGCACGCACCTACCGCAACTTCCCCTGCTTCTCTCTCCCGCGCGCGCTGGTAAACAATGTCAGCGGCAATCTGGGAGTATGGCTGCTCACGCCCGCTTTCGGCCTGACCAGCGTCGGCCTGTTCGGGATGGCGATAACCCTGGCATTCCGGCCGCTCAACGTCATCTGCAACTCTATCTACCAAGTGCTCTACCAACGCACGTCCGAACGCGTACAACAGCACGAGAGCATCAAACATATCTTCCGGCAACTCCTCACCAAGACAGCCCTCATCGTAGGCGCAGCCTTTCTGGCGCTGTATTTCATCCTCCCCAATCTCTGCGGATGGCTGCTCAGCGACGGATGGGAAGAAACAGGTGAACTCATTCGCCTCTTCCTCCCGTGGCTCTTCTTCTCCATGCTCGTAGCACCTATCTGCTTTCTGGCGGATGTGTTCGGCAAACAGAAAATCGGCCTCGTCTTCGAGATTCTCCTTGTCGCAGCGCGCGCCGCAGGACTCCTGCTTGGCATCTGGAAGCAGGATTTTCACATGGCCGTATTGGCCTATAGTCTCAGTAGTGCACTCGTGATTTGCGCTCAGCTTGTCTGGTACATCTCGCTGATTCGCCGCTACGAAAGCACGCTCTCGTAAAGCTTGAGCAAGTATTTTCCCACACTCTCTTGCGAGTATTGTTCGCCGTATCGGCGTATGGTCTCAGCGCTGTACCGGGGTAGCGCATCAAGCATTGTATCTATCGTCTTTGCCAGTGTTTGCTCATCTTCCGAAGGAACTAACATACCCGTCTCCGCATTCACTATCTCCGGAATACCGCCTACCCTACTCGCCACCACAGGCAAGCCTACAGCCTGACATTCCGACAACACCACCGGCGCATTCTCGTACCGCGAAAACAGAACAAACAGGTGGGATTCCTGCATCGCTCGGCATACCTCCGCCGGCGTTTTTTCTCCCTCGAAACGAACCACTCCGCTTGCCGTCAACCCCAGTTCCTCCGCGTATCGCCGGTCCGATTCAAAGTCCGCGCCCGTGCCTATAATCGTCAAACGGAAATCCTGCCGCTTCTCCCAAAGCAACTGCATGGCTTTCAGTATCCCGCGCACGTTCTTCGCCTTCTCGTCAAAACACGACACGTGCAACAGCCGATACGGAGCTTTGGCCTCCAGACGAGGCGATTCCTCGAAGAAACAATCGTTTACCACATTACATATCGGCTTCCAGTGCGCGTTACTGATGCCGCACGTCTTCATCGCGTTCTTCAGCATACTCGACACCGGCAGGATACACTTGGCCTGCTTGGCCACATATTCGTACACCAACCGCTGCAACGGACCGGTATGCCTTAGGTAGTCGCCGTTCTGGGGCAGATAGCCACTCCAGTGTTCCACCAGCACATACGGCACGCCCCGGCGCACATACATCGCATACGCCAGCAAAGCACTCTTACTCAGCACATTCACTTGACACATATCCGGCTTCCCCCAGCGTCTCAGCACTTCATCACGCCCACGCCATAACGCCCGTAGCGCATGGCACGTATGATACACATACACCTCGCGCACACCGTTCGTCACCTGTTCCACCACCTCCATCGCCTCACCGGTCTCGGTCTGCTCTACCGGATGGCAGTACAGCACGCACACATCCACGCCCTGACGAACAGCCGCCTCGGCATGATTGCGCACAAACAAACCCGCCATGGCATCATAGCGGTGAGGGTACCATTGTGTCAAATATAGCACTTTCATCGTTTCTTGCGCGTCATCATGTGGTACACTTTCTTCACTATGCGAAACAACGGATTATACACCCGCTCCACTTCGTAGAAATAAGCCGGAACAGAGCCAAACTGCGCATAATGGTTGGCCACTCCGGGAATCATACTCCCTTCAAAGTCAAACACTTTGCTGTGCTCCGCTGCAAACGCTATCGCCTCGTCCACTATCCTCGCCCCCGCGCCGGAAGAACCAAACTGCGGGGCATAACACGGAATCAGAAAATAACACGTGTTCTTGTCATACACCAGATACACCGCAGCATGCAAAGCCCCGTTCGCATCCTGCAAACCCAGAATTTCACGGGCCTTATGCGCCTCACACGCTGCGTCCAAAGACCGAAAAAACGCCTCCGAATACGCAATCTCTTTACCTTGCGCCTTCAGACAATCCTTATGAAAAGCATAGAAACGTTCCGGCTCCACCTCCACCAACTCCAGCGCTGCGGCTTTCCGTATCTGCCGGCGTTTATTCTCCGAATAGCGCTTCCTGACAGCATCCAAATCGCCCAGACCCTCTATTCGGTACGTAGTGTGTTTCCGTATGGTGAATCCCCGTTTCTCCAACTCCTCCGGCAGAGGTGACCCTATAGGAAAATGCTGGTAGTAATAGTCCAACTTCCTCTCCCTGAGCCCCTTCACTATCTCCTCCGCAATCTCGCCTATTTGACCTTTGACTTTTCTTTCCTCCGGACGATCACTCCGTGTGGACTTTTGACTTTTGACAGGCACGAAGTAGCCACCTATCTGCGTCTGCTGAGGCATGACCACAAAACGCATACCTACGCGCTCACGAACCAGACAAGGCATGCCCGCAATCACCTCCCAACGCTTGCCCACACACACAGCGTCCATCCACCAATCCTGCATAAACAGCGGCAGATCAGGCATCTCACGGCAATATGCTCGGTAGTCGGTCGTCAAAGTTTCTTATAGTGAATACTGCGGATTCTTCTGTTCAGGAAAAGCAACGAAATCAGCGCGGAACGGCTTCTGCGGACCAGCACAAACGGTTTCTTCACTGCGCCATAGTGTCTCAGGTAACTCCTGTGGCTCACAAAATCGATGCCCAAGCCCAGCGAGTTGGCAAAACGAATCACCTCAAACGTCAGTTTCTCACGCGCACCGTTGTCGCTGTCTTCGTGCTCATAGCAGTTCAGCAACTCATACGACATCATCTTGTCCCACACCACAAACGCCGCCGCCAGAGGCTCGTCATGCTCGTTGCGGATACAGATAATCGCGGACTGATTACGCGCCTGCGACTTCTCGTACAGCACCAGAAACGTCTCGCGTGTGTACCACAACTCCTTGCCTTTTTCGCCGTTACACATCACGTGAAACTGATAAAACTCCTCCGCTGTCATCGTGCCAACCTTGTACGTCAGGGTCTTTTTCTCCAGTTTCTTGCGCTTGTTCTTCGAGAAACCATCCAGCACCCGCTGCAGATTGCTCGTGTCCTCAATGACATACGTATTCCGCTCAATCCGCTTGTAACCAATGCTTTCAAACGCTTGAGGCATGTGGCTGTCAGGGAAAAAGCGCTGCAAGTAAAACGCGATGTTCATCTTCTCCATCTGCGCATGCATCTCGCGTGCCACGGCTGTCGTCGCACCAAAACTGTCCATCCAACCCTCGCGCACCCATACGCCGCCATACGGACACAGCGTCGGCATATGGATAAAATTACGCCACCAACGCCTGTCCTGCACGTAAGGCATTACCGCACAGATATTATTCTCCGAATCACGGGCAAACAGCACATCCCAGTTCAGGCCCGCACTAACCGAATGCACCCACCAGTCCTGCAAAAACAATGGCAATTCATGCGTCTCGCACAACTGTTTATACTCTTCTTTCGATGTCATGGTACCAGTTTCCATATATCCTGATGTTTTACAAATTATACTTCACTTTCAGTATCCGCTTCACGCTTTCATCAATCCGATCTTCGCTGATCTTACCTTCCTCCACAGCCTTCACCAGCGCATTAAACGAACGGGTGAAATCCTTCGGACCCAAAACCAGATCTACGCCCGCCTGAACGCAACCCACCGTCGCGCCCTCGGGAGAATACTGCTGCGTGATAGCGCCCATTTCCATTGCGTCCGTGATAATCAGATTCTCATAACCCAACTCTCCGCGCAGTTTGTCCTGCAGAATCAAACTCGACATCGTGCTCGGAATCTCCGAACCCGTCACATTCGGACAAGCTATATGCGCCGACATCACCAACTTGCAACCCCACGCAATTCCCGCCTTGAACGGAATCAACTCACAATCAAGCATCTGGTCCCATGTCTTCAGCGTCTGCGCGTAGCCGTAATGCGTATCGTTCTTCGTGTCGCCGTGCCCCGGAAAATGCTTGATACACCCCGTCACTCCGGCCTCCTTCATCCCCTGCAGATAGTTGCGAACCATTACTGCCGCCACTTTCGGATCATCACTGAACGCACGATTGCCTATCACGATATTCTCGGGATTAGTGTTCACGTCAGCCACCGGAGCAAAATTCACGTCTATCCCATAGCGGTGCAAATACGTGCCTATCGTCTTGCCACATCGATAGGCCTTCGTCGAGTCGCCACTCGCGCCTATCGCCGCCATCGACTCATACTTCGTTACGTAGAAATTCGGATTGTTCGCAATCCTCGCCACGCGCCCGCCTTCCTCGTCTATGCACACACGAGGAAAACCCGGCAATGCATGAATAGCCTGCACAAACTTCGTCAACTGCGTCGCGTCCTGAATATTATGAGCATACAGAATCACCCCACCTACAGGATAACGCTCGCTCACCTTCTTCATCACCTCGTTCACCGAGCGCAACTGCAGGCTCACGTAATCACCCTGCATGTCTATCGTCGTGTCCAGACATTCCGGACGAACCACAAACATCTGACCAACCTTCTCCCGCAGCGACATCGTTCCTATCAACGAGTCCAACGCCTCCGGTGTAGGAACAACCGTGGTGTCAGGCGGAAACGGAGTCGGTGTGGGTGGAACCGGTGGCTCAGGCTCGGGATGGTTACAACCCACCATACCTGCCACCAACCAGCCAAACAATAGCGCCAAACAAGGCCAACCAAACAAATGTTTTATCTCGTTTTTCATCTTCATACGCATTTTCGCGCTGCAAAGTTACAACTTTTTTCCGATATACGCAAATAAAATGCAAATCTTCAGGCTGAGGCATCCGTTGTTATGTGTCCGGCATGCTATGCCGGTCTCACATCCCTCATTTCACATTCTCACGCGCGCCCGCGTATAATATATAATGTCTCATTCTCATTTGCCCTATAGCTCCCATAAGTCCTATTAGTCTTATTAGTCTTTAGTCTTATTAGCCCCATTTCTCCCCATTTTCTCTCTATTTAGTGCTATTCATTCGAGAAAATCACTATTCTAACCCCCTAAAACGGGTCATTTTGGGGTAAAAATGCACTTTTTTGATATTTTTTTGTGAAAATATTTGGTCATGTCAAAAAAAAGCAGTAATTTTGCACC
>ONXE01000090.1 GCA_900321775.1 uncultured Bacteroidales bacterium | reverse complement strand
CGTATGATAGATTGTGCCGTTACGTTTCACTGTGTCACCATTGAGGATAAACAAGGCATCAGCCACGGGTATGGTAGAATGGTGATAGAGCACCCGTCCGGTCACGCGGGCGCTACTGGTGTTGACAAAGGCCACGCTGCCCACGATGGCATCGTCGGCACTCAGACTGATGGCCGCCGAGCCCGAAGAGGTGTTGTTGTAGCTGAAGGTACCGTATTGGGAGGTTGGCGTCACAGTATAGACTGTTCCTGACGAGAGGTTGTACGTCAAGCTGTCGAAGACATAGGCACCATCGGCACCCGTGGTGATGGTCTTCAGCGTGTTTCCGCCGACCGACAGGCTGACCTGTACCGCCGCCATGCAGGAGTTGTCGGGCATCACGACCGTACCGCTTATCTCCCCATAGGGCGAGCGCCAGCCCTCATCCGTAGCCGAGTTCTCGGACGCTTGACCGTTGCAATTGACTTTGGCCACTACTGTGTACTCATAGTGCACATCGGGGACGGCAGAGGTGTCGAACCACGTGTTCTCCGTACCCCGATAGATGGTATCGGCAGAGGCGGAAGAGTTTTTAGGGATACGCAGCAGCACAAACTCATCCACTGCCATGGTGGAGGCTGTCCAGTTAAGCAACACCCCGGTTTTAGCGCTACCTTTCGCGTTGCCTTTAGAGGCCGTGAAGGAGGTGATGGTGGGCGCCTCGTCGCTATAGAGCGAAGGGCCATATAATGGAACAGGTCGCAGATAGATCGAGTCATAGACGCGCAGGTTGGCCTCGGTCTGGTCGATGCGCGCGGCATAGGAGTAATGCATACACCGCGAGTCGGCGACGTCGGTGACATGTGCCAGCCATGAGCCGTCGCCCTGTCGAACGATGCTGTCCGGATGAACAGGCAGTTCTATCGTCTGCCCTAATTCTTCCATAGTGCGAAGGAGGATGAGTTTGGCCGTTTTGTCCCAGAGGCATTTGCCATAGTTGGTGGCGCCTGCCGTAAGTTTGGGATAGAGTTGCAGTTTGCGCGTTTCATCCAACGCATTGATACGCGCCATCATTTCCTCGGTCGGCTGGGTCGGACGGGATTGCCAATAGATATTCATCTCCTGTTCGTTGTTGCGTCCACGGTTGATATAAGAGAACTCGACGGTTTCGAAGATATCTCTGTCGGCGAATCGGATGATATGTGTATAGGAATTGCTTGATCCCCACGCATGGACGTTCGGGCCGGTTTTGTCCCAGTCACGTCCCCAAGTGCGCAGGATGGTACTGCCGACCGGCACGCGTATAGTGGTGGTACCGGGATTGGTAACCAGTCCCGGCTGCGGTCCGAACATTTCTTCCCCGTCCGGTGTCACCACATAGAGACGGATCTGGACGTTGTGGGTGTACCCATAGTATTTGTCATAGACGCTGTCATAGGTGATGGTATAGTTGACGCTGTTGTCGTAGGAGCCCTTGTACTCATATGTTATATTGCAGTCGTCTATCGACAAAGGCCGCGGTGCCACATTGGCGTTCTCCAGTCGCAGCCAGAAATGCACGAGGCGGTTGTCGGCGAAGTTGGTGTCGGGGCGGTAGTTCTCCTGCGTGAGGGCCAACGGTGCGAGGTAGTTATGCTTCTCCAACACCGCTTCCTGAGCAAAATCGTGATCCCATCCCCAGACCGATGCAGAAGCTCGTCGTACGCGGTAATAGACGGGTGCGGCGGGTTGGATAAACTTGTCCGCGGTCAGGCGCCATTCAACTCCGCATAGTCGGTTTCCCTCCTCATCGACGATGGTGTCCATCTGTGTGACGGAGAGAGTGGTGTGCATGGTGTCGGTCCGCATGGTGGGTTGCCCCGAAGAAGTGTACTGCGGTTCGTCAACATACTGGTAGATACCGCGTCCCGTAGTCATCGGAACGGAGGCGACGGTCTGCGCATCGGAGTAGTCGTCCTTGTAGGCGCGCTGCACCTCGAACAGGTCGCCGTCAATGATGTCCTGGTCCTCGGGATGACGGATGGTCCATTGCACGACATTGGAGCCGGTGAGGCTGCCCATATCGTCCTGTTCCTCGGTAGTCTGCAAGTCGTAGAGTCGGTGATAAGCGGGCAGGGGCACGGTATTGGAACGAATAGTCACCTGCTCGCCGGTGTCCTCGTTGCGATAGACCTGGAACTGGGCGCTGAAGTCGTAGAGCAAGGTGTCGGATGTGGGCACATAGATTGTCCCGGAGGAAGAGGAAGTGGGCGTGGGCGAGCCTGTGACGACATCGGTGTAGGAAAGGGGTTTGGACTGGGTGTAATAAGGCACAGCGGCGAGGCCGTAGCCGGTGACACCGGTCTCGTTGACCATATAGAGATAAGGCGTATAGAGTTGCGGTGCGGCGATGTTGTCTGCGCCTTGGAAAGAGCCTGAGAAATAGAAAGTGGGGTTGTAGTCGGCAGAGCCGGCGTTGCGTGTACGGATGTCGGTTTTCATGAGCAAGGTAAAGGTCTGGCCGTTGAGCGACTCAGGCGGGTACCAATCGAACTCGACGATAGTGACGCGTGGGCAGTCGTCGTCGGAGACCTGATGGACAGGAATGGTAAATTTTGTGCCGGTTTGTGTGATTACGCGCGGGTTGCCGTCGTAGGCGTTGGTGACGATGAGAGAGCCCTGTCCTGAGAAGAGGTACAGATACGCTTCGCCGCGGTCGTTTTTGTCGCTGCGGTTGTCGCCTTCGGGGTTGCCGCCGATACCTATGGCTCGGGTCTCGGTAGTACCGATCTTGTAGTAGATGTCAGTGTTGGTGAAGTTCAGGTGGTAGTCGTTGACGCTACCATATGCCCAAACGGGAATCTTGAAGTGGATGGCGTCACGACGGCCGCTATAGACTTGATAATGGCGCTGTACCTCGAGGTAGTCGTTGGCGGAGGCGGTGGTGGTAACAATAAGGAGAAGGGCGAGGCCTGAGAGGAGAAGGCGCCCAATGCGAGTTTCATGAAGCATAGTATGTGTTGTTTGTTGATTAAGTGAGCATGCGAAGTAATCAGCCTCGCATGCCCGGAGAGCAGCAGTGCTGCGGAGTGGCCATCAGATGGTGGCCGTTTCGATGGTTACCTTGGCGTTGGTGTCAGGGTCGATCATGTAGAGGCGGATGATAATGCCCTTGAAGGAGGCGTTGTCCTTACGCACAGCAGCCATACCGGCAGCAAAGGCGCTCTTGGCACTGGAGACAGCCTTTTCGCGCGTGCTTTTCCAGATGCAGGTACGCGCCGCGTCGGAGTACTGGTCGGCGGTTTTCTTCATCTCGTTGTAGATGACGATACTGCCGTCCTCGGACAACTCGAACTGTGCTATTGTCCGCTCGTCCACTTTCGTGGCAGGGTCGATGTCATAACCAAACTGATAACTGCTTGCGCCTTGAGGTCCATTGCAAGAGGTGAACACCAGGCCACTGATAACGAGGCAGCAAGTTACTGCCAGGAAAAAAAACTTTTTCATTGAATAGTGTTGATGATTATTGATTGTTGATAAATGTTGTTTACTTGAGTTTCTCAATCTCGATTTTGACGGTCTTGTTCTCGCCGCTCTTGATCGTTACGGTTGCGATACCGTTGCGAACGTCCTCAGCGTCATAGGTGCAGAAATAGAACACTTTGCTGTCTTTTCCGGCGATGCTGCTGGGATCGAGATCTTCCGGCGACTTGAGGTCGAAGTGGGCCACGCCGCCGCCGTTGGTTTTGGCTGAGCCTTTGGCGTTGGATTTGTAGAGCGTAGAGCCCTCTCCCAGACCGTTGTCGATGAACTTATAGACGGTAATGCCGCTAACCGGCTGGCCATCCTGAGTAACTTCTACATCCACTTTGGCTTCAGTTTTGAAATTTGCGCAAGCGCTGAGACATACGGCTACGATAGCCATGAGGATAAAATGCAATTTTTTCATTGTTTTTTTGATTTGAATGTTTATATTATAACTGCGTGTTGGTGAGCGGCAGAGCCGCTGTTACTGACTGCGTGTTGGTGATCGCTACGCGATGTTGATGAGCCTACGGCTGTTAGTCAGCTTCGCTGTTAACACGAAGTAATCAACAGCCCGAAGGGCTAAACAACACGAAGTCATTAACACGAAGTTAATAACACGTAGTTGTAAACAGCGGCTATGCCGCTCATCAACACGTAGTCCAAATTCGGGTGCAAAGGTACGAAAAAATCTTCACGTACGCAAGAGAAAAACGCATTTTTTTACTTAAAGTAAAGAAAAAAGGCTATTTTTTTACGAATTATTACACTTTTTGCTCCATTCGCGCGGAGAAAGGCCCGTTTCTTTGGTAAAAGCGTTGGAGAAAACGATGCGCGATGAGAAGCCGGTAAGCGAGGCGACCTCCTCCATGGTAAGGTACGGGCGCTCGCTGAGCAGACGTTTGGCCTCTTCGACGCGATAATGGTTGGCAAACTGGTAGAACGTGCAGCCGTATTCGGTGTTAATCAGTTGGGAGAGATAGGTTCTGTTCATAGGCAGCACTTCGTTCAGGTCCATGAGCCGGAAATCGGGACTGAGGTACGGCTTGGCCGTTTCCATCCAGGCCTCCAACTGTCGCCTCTCCTCCGCGTGAGTCGATTGGTCTATCGACACAGGCTCGGAAGACGGGGTACGTGCCACCTCCGGCTGCACCTCCTCGGCGGTTCGTAAGGACTGCCACGGGTCGCGGCGGAACAGGATCTGCTCGGTGGAATATACCAAAAAGAACAACATTAGCCACTGCTGTGTAAAAGACCGCATCGGGTTCGTCGAAACGTACATGTACACGTAGGAACAGCCTATCAGCACCAGCATAATCAGGTAACGCATCACCCACTGCACGTCGATATAGTCCATGGACGAATAGTTCTCCTCACACCATTGGCGGTAGGCGCGGATATTGAACAAGAGCATTATACCTAATGCCGCGGGAAAGAGGGCTATCAACGGACGGAGGTCAACCGGCAGCAGGTAGTTCAAACCCACCAATGCACACATCGGCAACAACTGGATCAAGGACCGCCTAACGTTCAGCCACCCGGGGCGAAGCGTCTCCGTCGGATACAGCAGGTACATCCAACCCAACAGATTGCCTATCAGCAAATCAAAAGACGTGAGCGCACCCGAACCAAGTTCATAAATCGTCGTGCCGAAAAAGAGGTCGGTCAGCAAGAAAAAACCACTGGCCAAGCCCCACGTGAGCAAGGTGTAGCCCCAAATCTTACGCACCCGGATGCCTTCACTATGAGTAAACATCAGCCAAGCGCCCACGAAACAAAACGTCATGGCCAAGCCGTTCTGAACGGGCGTCACGACTTTGTCAAACAACTCTTCCGGAATGTACTGCGAGAACCTGTGGCTAAGCACTATACATACCGCAAGAACCACAAAGAAGAGCGCCTCTCCCTTGTAGTTATGGTACAACTCGCGTAGTGCATTCTTGGCGATAATATTGCCGGTTGTGTCTCTCTTCACAATTAACGTTGTAACGTTTGCGAGTGCAAAGTTACTGCTTTTTTTTGAAATGTGCAAGAAAAAAATGAAAAAAGTGCGATTTTGGGTAAGCGGCGATGGGTCGGTGATTTATTTGGACGTCATGATGTTGAGGACCATGTCGTCGGTTTTACACATAGCATCTGCTCCGATACTGGTGAGGTTGTGGATGCTCTTGTCCACGCAGTCGTCCACTATACCTTCGGAGGAGCTGACGCACTTGCCTTCCATGGCCAGGAGGGCGGAGAGGAGGGCTGTAGAGACGCCGGAAGTGATCTTGAGCGAGCAAGCGGGTTTGGCTCCGTCGCAAATCATGCCGGTGAGGTTGGCAATCATGTTTTTGACTGCGAAGCAGATATGTTCGTAGTCGCCTCCCATGAGGTACGTGATGCCGCAACTGCTGCCGATGCTGGCGACTACACATCCGCAGAGGGCGGACAGTTTGCCCAGCGACTGCTTGATGTAGATGGCAGTGAGGTGGCTGAGTGTGAGTGCGCGGATGAGTTCTTCTTCGGTGTTCTCGTTCTCTTTGGCATAGACGCAGACGGGGTTGGTAGCACAGATTCCCTGATTACCGCTACCGCTGTTGGACATGACCGGAATCATCGCCCCGCCCATACGAGCATCGCAAGCCGAAGCCGTGCGGGAGATGATGTGGCAGTAGATACTATTGCCAAAGATACCCTTGGAGAGAGGTCGGTCGATGGTTTTGCCGAGGTTGTGACCGTAGTTGCCCTTGAGCGCCTCGCGAGCGGCGTTCATGTTATAGGTGCGTGCTTCGAGGATAAAGCGAATCTCATCGAGGGGCGCGGTGGTGGCAAAGTCGTGCACCAGACTGAGGTTCAGCGCAACAACTTCGGAGTCAGCTGCCGAGTCGGCCTGAGCGGAAGGTCCAGTCGTTTCATCGACGAAACGGGTGTGCCCGCCGGCAATGACAGCCGAGGCTGATTTGTCGCCTGCCGAGCAGATAATCTCGACGTAGAGTTTGTCACAACAGTTTTGCTTTTGCCGGATAGCGATGCGGTCCTCTGCGATGAAGGTCTTGCCCTCTTCGAGGGTCTCGGGAGTGAGGTCCTTGAGCACTTCGAGCCTATATTCGCTTTTGCCGATGATGGCACCAAGGGCAATGGCAATAGGAAGCCCTATCATTCCTGTTCCGGGAATACCGACGCCCATGGCGTTTTTGAGGATGTTCGCGCTGAGGTAGGCCTCGATTTTGTCGGGGCGACAACCCAGTTTCTCCGTGGCTTTGGCGGTGCAGAGTGCCACACACATCGGCTCTGTACAGCCGATGGCGGGCACTACTTCTCGATGAATGAGCGCGATGATGCGTTCTCTTAGCTCTTTGTCTACCATAGTTGTGTCAAATAAATCATTTACCCCGCACAACCGGTGGATTACCGACAGTAATCCTTACTTAACCACCCGGGTCAATTTAGACGGGAAGTTAGCCAAAAAGAAGGTAGAGTTACCTGCGAGGTTCATGTCTCCGCCATTCACCTTAACGTTGAGGCTGGTTTTCATTTCGTCATCGAGGTCAGCGTAAACATCGTTGCCGATAGCATACCACTTGACGATTTTCTGAGAGACACCCTCGTTGGTAGAAACAGACGCTTCGGTAAAGGTAACAACTACGTTGCGGGGATCGCCTCCGAGTAGCTGAACTTGGCCCTGCCATGCGCCGACAGCAGCAGCCTTAACGCGGTTGACTTCGGCATCAGTTGAGGGGTCACCACCTTTGTTGCACCCTAAAAAAACTACCGAGCAAACAACTAACGTTGCCCAAAATAAGAATTTTTTCATAATACTACTTTTTAAAACCTTGTTTGTTAATTATCAGTTGTTGTCTTGCAAAATGCGGTGCAAAGGTAATACATTTTTTTTATATGTGCAAGAAAAAAATCAAAAAAATACACTTTTTTCGGTCTGTTGTTGGATGTGGGAGGTACCTAAAACGTTTGCGGAGGGAGGTATAGGGGCGAGAGGGGGAGTTGGGAGGTTATGGCCTTATATCCTAATAATAACCTAATAATAACATAATAATATCCTAATAATATCATAATAATAACATAATAATAGCATAATAATAGCATAATGGAGTATGCATGGGAGCAATTATCATTGCGTTAATTGCTTTACTCGCAAGGCTCGTACGATCACTTCGTGAGATTCGCAAAAAGCCAATAATTGCGGCGGAAAATTGCGTAAAACCTTACGGTGTTTACATTTTCCTTGCAAATTATTTGGATAATTCAAATATTTGTTGTAACTTTGCAGCCGATTTGAAGCCGTGATGGTGGAATAGGTAGACACGAGGGACTTAGAAAATCGCGTGTTTAGCAGTTCTACAATGGTTCATAACGATGCTTGTATGAGTAAAAGGAAATGGACTGAAGAATTGTTTAAAAACAAAGGTAATGAGTGCACAAAGGGAAACCTTTGATGTAGAAGTGGGCTAATTCGGCGAAGGGCGCAGCCTTGAAAATGCGCATAACGCCGAGCTAAGTGGAGGCAACTCCTAAATGTGTAGAGACTATACACCCACAGCCTAAATCCGAAAGGACAGGGCTAAGACATAGTCCAAGCAAACTGACGAGGTTTGTATGAAAATCCCTTGGCCAGTGATGGCTGTGCGGGTTCGATTCCCGCTCGCGGTACAAAAAGAGAAGAGCACGACCCCCGCGTAACGAGCGGGTGGTTGGTGCTGTGAGTAGTAGATAATAACCAAACGGACTAATATATGAAAAAGTTCTTACTGCTGTTCGCGCTGATATTGGCAACGGCCCTGTCAGGCGCGGCGAAGAAACCAACCAAATCCCAACAGGCGATGCAACAGTTCCGTTACGAGCTGGAGTGCGCAGGCAACGGTGTGCAGGGTACGTACCTTGTTCGCGTTTGGACGTATGACAAGAAGCAAAAAGAGGCTCAGGCAGCATGTGCGCGCAACGCGGTGCATGGTGTCATATTCAAAGGTTTTGCCGGCGGTGACGGCTGTATCGGCCAGAAAGCGCTGGTTCCCACTCCCGGCGCAGAGATGGAATACGAAGAGTTTTTCAACCTGTTTTTCTCGGACAAAGGCGAGTATCGCAAGTACGTGTCGATAGTGGCCGGTTCGGAGTTGTGCGAGAAAGTGGGACGTGAGTATCGCGCGGGCGCCATTGTGTCGATTCAGAAAGACGATCTGCGCAAAGCCCTCGAAGCTGCAGGTATCATCAAAGGTCTGAATTACGGCTTCTGATTAAGCATTTATAGTTTATTCACTTCCATACCTTAGGAGTAGAGTCTTAAAGCTCCGGTTTAGGGAGAGAGTTGAGAAAAAGTTTTCATTATGAAACGCACAGTATTATTTTTGGCAATAGCGCTGACAGCAGTGCTGTTAGCCGGCTGCGGGCAACAGCGTTCGCAGGCCTATTACGACTACGAATCGAAGATTATTCAGGCTCACGCGGACGGTTCGTATGTGATTCGCGCCTGGGGCAGAAGCCGTAATGCCGCGATGAGTTACGATGTGGCTCAGATTCAGGCATTGCGGGACGTGATTTTCAAGGGCGTTCAACCCGCTTCGTCGAATATCCTGCCTCTCAAACCGCTCTGTTTTGACATGAATGCGCAGACCAAGTACGAGGACTATTTCAATGCTTTTTTCGCGGATAACGGCCCGTGGAAGAAGTTTGTGTCGATGAAAGACCGCCGCATCATGACCTCTAATTATTCGCGCACGGACGCGCAAGTGTTGGCGCAGGTGACAGTGACCGTGTTCCGCGCCGACCTGAAGGCCAAGTTGCAAGCTGATGGAATCATACCGCAATAAACTAACAATCTGTTGATTATGAAACGATCTATTATAACCTGTTTGCTGGGCGCGGTGACGTTGCTGGCCTCGGCACAGATCAAGAAACCGGAGCTGATGGTTATTCCGTCGGACGTGTGGTGTATCACCAACGGTTATTACTACAGTGTAGATAACATGGGGACGAGTGTCAACGTGCCCAACTACAAACAAGCCCTGCAGGAGAACATGGGGCTGAAGTTGGCTATTGCCAAACTGAATGACCTGATGGCGGAGCGTCAGTTCCCGCTTCAGAGCCTGGAGCAGGCCATCAAGAACCTGGAGCAACGTCGCGCCGAGGATAATCTGACTGTCAGCAAAGCCGGCAATGAGCTGGCTGAGTCGCCTCTGGACGAATTGGCCCGCACCGCCAAATGTGACATCATCCTGGAACTGAGTTGGGAGGTGAAGGACTTAGGCCCGAAACACAGCCTGAGTTATATCCTTGAGGCTCGCGATGCCTATACCGGCAAGTCCATCGGCGCTGTTTCGGGCACAGGAAAACCTTCCATGTCGGCAGATGTGGACGTACTGCTGGAAGAGGCGATTGTGGCCAATATGGACAATTTCAATGTGCGCCTGCAGAACCATTTCCTGGAGATGCAACAGATTGGCCGCGAGATTATCCTCGACATCAAGGTTTTTGCCAACAACGAAGCCGGTATTGACCTGGAGACCGAGTTTGGCGGCGAAGAGTTGATAGACATCATCAACGACTGGCTGCAGCAGAACACGGTACAGGGCCGTTTCTCCATGCCATACGCCAGCGAGAATATGGCCAACTTCACGCAGGTTCGTATCCCTGTTTACGACGAGCGCGGCCGTGCCATCGAT
This sequence comes from uncultured Bacteroidales bacterium, assembly GCA_900321775.1. Classification (GTDB taxonomy): domain Bacteria; phylum Bacteroidota; class Bacteroidia; order Bacteroidales; family Paludibacteraceae; genus Colicola. The sequence continues at coordinate 770 of ONXE01000090.1, read as the reverse complement.
GCCAATGGTTTTGCGCGCAACTTGGCCAAAATGCTACGCAAAGAGCCGTATAATATTCCCTCGAAAGTGCTGGTTAAGGGACTTGGCAGGGCTGTGATTATTCTCGGAGAGAAGTAATCGAATTGAAAATTGAAAATGGAAAATTGAGAATTATGAAACGCACAATACTTTCTATAGTTCTGGCGCTGATGAGCCTCACGCTCTTTGCCGCCAACACCACTTTTCTGCCGATTACCGTGATGGTAGAGGACCTGACAGAGCCGTTCCCCGCAGGCGCTAAAGCGCTGATGGAGAGCAAGTTGACGCAGGTGCTGACCAAGAACGGCATCGCGGGTTTGGACTATCAGGGCCAGTTTGCTCTCACCGTAGTGGCTGTGCCTATCGACAAAGATATCATCGCAGGTCCTCCGGCCAAGATAGCCGAGAAAATGGAACTGAACTTGTACGTAGTGGACCTGTACAACAGGACGATTTTCTCCTCCACAGCCATCAACGTACGCGGCCTGGGCGAGACCGAGACCAAGAGCTACGTGGACGCTATCCGACGTATGCCCGTACAGTCAAAGGCTCTGAGCCAGTTCATCGAAGAGGGCAAGGCCAAGATCATCGACTATTATGACGCCAAGGCGCCAACGATCATCAAGAAAGCACAGGCGCTGTGCCAGCAGAAGGAGTTCGGCGAGGCGCTGCATCTCCTCACGATGATTCCGGAGGAGTGCAAGTACTACGACGAGGCGTTGCGTGAAGGCGTGAAGGTATATCAGGCCTAT
>ONXE01000059.1 GCA_900321775.1 uncultured Bacteroidales bacterium | reverse complement strand
GCAGCGTAGAAATGCTCTCCGGGGCCCGTGATTACCAGTGTACTTCCTGCTTTACGCGTGCCCAGATCCACCACCTGATACACCCATTCGTCGGTGCCTGTGACGGCGTAGGTGTTGTTGCCTTTCAGCATCTTGCCGTCCAGCATGAATCCCGCTTGCTCGTTGAATGGGGCAATCAGGAACAGCACGGCTTTCGAGGTCCGCTGAACGAAGGTGTAACGCTGCTCGCGGGCACCCTCACAACTGAGCGAGGGTAGGAGAGTCGTCACCAGATTCTCGCCGTACGACGTGGTGTGTGCCACGCGGATAGGCTCGTCGGCGCGGATGTACAGCGTGCGGGTGCGTGTGCCGTCGGGCATCGTCCACTGCTCTGCCGTCACCGTGCGACGCTCGCCGCCGTGATGACGCAGTGCTCGCCCGGGTGGTAGTTGCTGATGGCTACATACTCCGTGCCGTACGAGTCAATGGTCTCGGCCTGTACCGAAGGAACTACAGCCCATAGGGCTATGCATACTATCACAGTAATGTATCTAAAAGTCTTTTTCATATGCGTACACAAACTGAACTGCAAAGTTACTGCATTTTTTTGAATTGACCAAATAAAATCGTTCCTTTTTGCCAATTGTACGCCGGTTTTAGGCGTTTTTTTTAAAAATCCAGACGGTTACTGGAATGGCCATGCCCCAAAACTCATGCACAACAATGTGGGTAATCTTTGATTATTTTTGAAGAATTTGCATTTTTTTGTCAAAATCCTTGCGTATATCAAAAAAAAGCAGTAACTTTGCAGCAAAAATAATAATACCTATGAAGAAAATGGCTTTTTGGATGGTTCCTGTTCTGGCTTTGGCAGGATGCCGATATCACAAACCCGCGTACGAGTCTGTGCTCAATTACCCTGTAAAACAAGCCCCTACTGAAGAGGTCTTGTATACTCCTGGCCACACGTTTTTCTCGGTTTGGTCGCCCAATGCCGACAGCGTGATGCTGTACTTGTACGATGCAGGCGAAGGGGGCGAACCGCTTCGTAGTACGCTGCTCAAGCCTCAGAAAGACGGCTCATGGACGACCCGACAGAAAGGTGATTTAGCGGGGTTGTTCTACACGTTCCAAATCAAAGAAAACGGCCGTTGGTACCATGAGACGCCGGGTATTTTTGCCAAGGCCGTAGGCATCAACGGTCAGCGAGGCGCAATTGTGGACTTGCAAAAAACCAACCCCGAGGGCTGGTCGGAGGATCAGCGTCCCGCGCTTGAGGACTTGAATGACGCAATCATCTACGAGATGCACTGGCGCGATTTCTCAGCTCATCAGAACGGACATTTCCACTATCCGGGCAAGTTTCTCTGCCTGACGGAAGAGGGATTAAGTACGGAAGCCGGACAACCATTGGGCTTGGAGCACTTGAAACAGTTGGGCATCACCCATATTCATATCCTCCCGTCCTACGACTATGGTTCCATTGACGAGAAGGGAGCGTTTTCCGAGGCGCGCGTTTTGGAGTCGGGCGCTGCTGTCGGCGGTAATTACAACTGGGGATACGACCCACGCAACTACAATGCTCCCGAGGGCAGTTATTCAACTAATCCTTACGACCCGACCTGTCGTATTCGCGAGATGAAGCAGATGATTCAGGCCTGCCATCAAGCGGGAATCCGTGTCATCCTCGACGTGGTTTACAATCATACGTACGACGTGGAACAAAGTGCATTCACCAATACTTGCCCCGGATATTTTTACCGCACCATGCCTGACGGTCAACTGGGCAATGCGTCAGGTTGCGGCAACGAGACGGCCTCCGAGCGTCCGATGATGCGCAAGTTTATGATAGAGAGTTGCCGATATTGGCTGACAGAATATCACCTGGACGGTTTCCGCTTCGACCTCATGGGCATCCACGACATTGAGACGATGAACGCCATTCGTCATATGGCCGACGAGATTGACCCGAGTATCCTCATCTACGGCGAGGGGTGGGCTGCAGGTGCTCCGCAACTGCCGGAAGACCGTCTGGCCATGAAAGCCAATACGCAGGAACTGGACCGTATCGCTGCCTTCTCAGACGATATGCGCGATGCACTACGCGGACCGTTCTCCGACGACCATGTAGGCGCGTTCCTCGCAGGTCTGCCCGGATTTGAGGAGTCTATCAAGTTCGGATTGGTCGGCGCTATCGACTACCCGCAAATCAATATGGACGATGTCAACTATAGTTGCAAAGCTTGGGCGAACCGTCCGGCGCAGATGATAGCCTACGTGAGCTGCCACGACGACATGTGTTTGGTGGATCGGCTGCGCGCATCGGCCGGTGTGAAAGACGATACAGAAACGGCCAAGCTGGATATGCTGGCACAAACGGCCGTCCTGACCAGTCAGGGAATACCGTTCATCTTCTGCGGTGAGGAGGTAATGCGCGACAAGAAGGGCGTACACAACTCGTTCTGCTCACCAGACGAAATCAACGCCATAGACTGGAGCCTCAAAGACCGAAACAAGGCGCTTTTCGACTACTACGCCGGCCTAATCAAACTCCGCAAAGCACACAAAGCGTTCCGCATGGCTGACCCCGAACTGGTGCGCCAGTATGTACATTTCGCCGAAGCACCAAGTAATGTGTTGGTGTATATGATTGACGGAAGTACTGTGGATGACAGCAATTTCGTCGTTATTCTCAATGCCAATCGCAATGCAGTAAGCATCCATATTCCTGTCAACGGATATCGCGTGGTGGTTCGCGACGGAGTAGTGAACGCTGATGGATTGGGATACGTGGAGGACGGCAAAGCCGTGGTGCCGGCGCAAAGTGCTTTGATTCTTCAGGAGATTTGATCCAGAAACTTCAGCGTCAATCGCGACAAAGCGTAGTTCTGAAGTTCGTTCCAACGAGTGGGGAAGCAGCCGTCAATTTGCGGCAGTTTCTCCACTTCTTTTTGTGTGAACGTCACGTGCAGGCGTTGGTGGGAGAGGATGTGAGTGAAGGTCGAGAGTCGGGAGTTGGGAGCCAAGAGTCGGGAGTCGGGAGTCGAGAGTTCTTGGAGGGGGAACTCGTAGAGGTGCTGCCAAATGTCTTTGCCTGTGCGCTGATGCAGCAGTGTCATGCCGTCCGGCGTACGATAGACAGTGTAGTGAAAATAGCGGTCCCGTAGCGTCGGTCGGGGTTTACGTACGGGTAGTATGGCTGCGGTACCATGTTGCGAAGCCAGACAGAAGACTCTAATCGGACATTGCTCGCAGTCCATTCGGGTGTTCACGGTCCAGCAGGTCCCACGCAAAGGTTCGGAACAGTTTCTTGCCGGCGGTAGTATCGAACGGCTCGTCGCAATCATTGAGGCGACTGAGAACACGATAGACGTTGCCGTCAGCTGCAGGGTAGGGAGCATCGTAGGCAAACGACATGATGGCTCCTGCCGTATATTCGCCTATGCCCGGCAATGAACGTACATCTTCGAACGTTTCAGGAAATGGCTCCCAACCCTTTTCTACTACCATCTTAGCGGCCTTATGCAAATTGCGCGCACGACTATAATAGCCCAGCCCCTGCCAAAGTAACAGAACCTCGTCCTCCTCGGCTTCGGCTAATGAGCGCACGTCCGGGAAACGCGCAACAAAATGATGGTAATAGTCCATCCCCTGTTGTACCCGCGTCTGTTGCAAGATGACTTCGGACAACCAGATCTTGTACGGATCGGTTGTCTCACGCCAAGGCAGTACGCGCTTGTTTTGCTCGTACCAACGGCTAAGTGAAGTATGAAAAGCGTTATTGTTTTTCACTGATAATTCGTACGTCGCGATGCGGGTAAGCAAACAGGAATCCCTGCTTTGGCAACTCGTTGTAGAGACGTTGCTGTAAATCGAAGAATACGTCCCAGTAGTTTTCTTTGAGTACCCAAACGCGCACTACGAAAGTAATAGTGCTTTCGTTGAATCGGAGTAGCGCCACAAACGGATCGGGAATAGCCATGTCGTTAGTGTTAACCGCAGACACGCCACGTACCGGAGGACGTTTGTCTTTGGAGGTTAGGATGCGCTCGTCAGAACTGATTACCTTAAGAACCGCTGCTTTGTAGGCTTCTGCGTCCGTGCCATAGCCTACATTCATCTCAATATCCACGCGTCTCACCGACTGGGCTGTGTAGTTGTCGATAGTGCCGTTCGAGAGAGTACCGTTGGGCAGGATAACCACACGGTTGTCGGTGGTAAGTATCTTTGTGGAAACGATATTGACCTCCATCACTATGCCCTTATATCCGCAGGCTTCGATGAAATCGCCGGCCTGAAAAGGCTTGAAGACCTGAATCATAATACCGCCGGCAAAGTTTTGAACCGTGCCTGACAATGCCATACCAATAGCCATGCCGCCGGCTGCCAGCAGCGCAGCAATGGAAGTGGTATCTACACCCAAAGTGGAGACGGTGATTACTATCAGCAATACTGTCAGCAGAATCGACACAAGTGAGCAGATAAACGAGGCAAGTGTGCGCTCGGTTTTCTTACGACGGAAGACGCGCTCCAGCACTTTCCGCACACGTCCGATAATCCACGCGCCTATCAAATAAATGACTATCGCCGCCAACACCTTCAGCCCAAACTGAATTGCACTGTCTAAAAAACTCTGCCAGAAGGCATTTGGGTCAGTTTTGAGCAGAGTGATAGCTTCATGATGTACTTGTTTGAGCGAGTCCAGTTTGGCCGGATCGGCAGTATTCAAATTGATTTGCAACAGCATAACATTATCGTTTTAGTTCATTTCGGGTGCAAAGTTACAAAATAGTTCTGACATATGCAAGTTTTTTTGCACTTTTTTCCTAAAAAGTTTGGTAGTATCAAAAAAAAGCAGTACCTTTGCAGCCGAATTGAGTGAAAACAAGGAGATGATCAACAAACGAAATCACATCGAGACCGCAATTCGGAAGCACCGTTTGGTGGCTTTCATTGTGTCTGCATTGGTCCTGTTCGGCATTTGGAGTCTCCCACACATGAATAAAGACGAGTTCCCGCAATTCACCATTCGTCAGGGCGTTGTGGCAGCCGTCTATCCCGGTGCTACGGCCCAGGAAGTGGAGGATCAGGTCACCAAACCGTTGGAGCGTTTTCTGTTTACTTTCCCCGAAGTAAGCAAGAGTTCCACGTTCTCGGAGACCGAAGACGGAATCACCTACGTCTATGTGGACTTGCGTGTGGATGTGATGAACAAAGACGAAGTTTGGAGCAAGATTAAGCACGGACTCAATTTGTTCAAGACCACCAACCTGCCTCCGGGCGTACTGGCGGTAGTTGTAGTGGACGATTTTGGCAACACTTCGTCTGTGCTGCTTGCTGTCGAGTCCGACCAACGCACGCCGCGCGAATTGGAAGCATATTCAGAACAGATGTGCGACCGCCTGCGTACCATCCCTGAGATGGGTAAAGTGAAGATAGAGGGCATGCGCCAAGAGGAGATAGCACTGACTATCGATGCAGAAAAGTTAGCATCGTACGGCCTTGATCAAACGGTGCTGATGGCACAGTTGGCAATGCAAGGCCTACGCACTATCGGAGGCGAAATGACCAATTCGGAAGGGCAGATACTGGTGCGGGTGGATGTACCGTATCGGACTGAATATGAGATAGGAGAGCAAATAATCTACAGCGATCCGACTACAGGTCAGACTATTCGTGTGCGAGATGTGGCCAACATCCAAAGACGCTATCAGAAACCATCGAAATACATCGAACATTACGAAGATGGAACCCGTTCGTCATGCCTGCTCATCAATATTGAGATGGTACCGGGAAACAACATCGTAGCTTTTGGAGAAAAAGTGGAAAAGATTCTGCAAGAGGAACGAGCACTATTGCCTCCAGACCTGCGTTTTCACCGCATCACTGACCAACCCAAAGTAGTGAAGATTTCGGTGATGTCGTTCTTACGAGATTTGGTATTTTCGATTATCGTAGTGATTTTGGTGATGTTGGTACTATTCCCTCTTAGGACTGCGTTAGTCAGTTCGACGGGTGTACCGGTTTGCATTGCCGTATGCTTGGGACTGATGTTCCTCACCGGAATCGAACTTAATACCGTTACATTAGCGGCACTTATCGTGGTGTTGGGTATGATTGTGGACGACTCGGTTATAGTCATTGACGGCTATAGTGACTTGTTGGAAAAAGGCTATAGTCGCGGTTACGCTGCCGTTCAATCCACATCTACACTATTTGTCCCGATGGCATTGGCCACATGTGCTATCTCCGGCATGTTCTTCCCGATGACACGCATCATCACCGGTCCATTGGGCGAGTTTGTGCAATTGTTCCCATGGGCTGTGACGTTTGCATTGACCGCCTCGATATTCTATGCCGTATGGGTGATTCCTTATTTGTGTATTGCGCGCATACGAAAACGTAGTGCCGCCGAAGAGAATTGGTTTGAGCGTAAGCAAAACCGTTTCTTTGCATTACTGCAACGTCAGTATCAGAACCTGCTCAGAAGTTGTTTTCGTCATCCTTGGATAACACTGGGGGCAGCATTGGCATCATTGGGACTGGGTCTGTTCCTGTTTCACCATCTGAATATCCAGATGTTGCCGAAAGCCGAGCGCGATTGCTTTGCTGTAGAGATTCATCTGGTGGAGGGCAGTAGCGTTGACGAAACAGCCGTTATTGCCGACTCAATGGCTCGTGTGCTGATGGCAGACAAGCGGGTGAAGAGTGTGACGTCCTTTGTTGGACAAGCATCGCCGCGCTTCCATGCTGCATACACGCCTCAGATGGCAAACCCCAACTACGCGCAGTTTATCGTCAATACGACTTCACAACGTGCAACAGCAGCTGTTTTGAAGGAATATTCGCCGCGTTATCAGGACGCTTTCCCTAACGCGTATGTTCGTTTCAAACAAATGGACTATCAGCCGGTTAAGAATCCGCTTGAAGTACGTTTGGAAGGAGCAGACCTAGCTGAGATGGAACCGCTGGCAGATTCTATCAAGGTATATATGGCCTCAGTGCCTCAGTTGCAATGGGTGCACTCTGATTACGATGAGTTCTCGCGCAGTATAACTGTCCATTTGAAAGAGGACGAAGCTACGCGTCTTGGTATTACGCAGACAGGGTTGTCATTGTATCTCAACCGTTCTCTTGGTGGGCAACAATTGACTACGCTTTGGGAAGGCGATTATCGCGTTCCTGTTATGCTATACACAGCCGGAGCCGACACGTTCGACTGTTCGCAGATTGAGGAAATGCTGGTTCCGACTGCTTATCCGGGCATTTGGGTACCAGTACGACAGGTTGCCACAATAGAGCCGACTTGGCATCATTCGTCTATTTCGCGTTTCAATAGTATCCGCACGATTACTGTGGGCGCTGACCTGCGTTTGAATGAACCGCAGCCGCGTCAACAGAAACGTTTGGAGGACTATATTGACAATCATATTCGGCCGGTGTTGCCCGAAGGAGTATCGGTTACTTATGGTGGTTTGACTGGTGTCAACAATGCTGTAATTCCTCAGTTGGTATGGTCCGTCGTGGCAGCATTGTTGGTGATGTTTGCTTTGCTAATTTGGCACTTCGGAAAGATAGGTGTAGCTGTTTTGGCACTTTCTACTTCTATCCTCTGTATCTTCGGCGCTTGTCTGGGATTGACAATCTTCCGTCTCGACTTCTCTATTACCGCTTTGCTGGGACTGGTGTCGTTAATAGGTATTATTGTCCGCAACGCCATCATCATGTATGAGTATGCAGAGCAACTGCACAAAGAGCAACTGATGCCAATCAAACAAGCGGCATACGAAGCCGGTCTTCGTCGTATGCGTCCCATCTTTCTTACGTCTGCCACTACAGCGTTGGGCGTTATTCCGATGATTGTGGCACACACCAACCTCTGGATGCCTATGGGCGTAGTAATTTGCTTTGGCACAATATTCACTTTGCCATTGGTAGTTACAGTGCTACCAATCGCTTATTGGAAAGTATTTGGACATGAATAGCACTCACAACATCCTTATTTTATCTCTGGCGACTGTTTTTGTTTGCAGTTGCGCCAAGACTGAATCCGGTAGTCAAACTGTCCGTCCGGTTTCTGTGCGTACCATTACGTTGGATGTCAACAAAGAATCCGGCATTCGTACCTATATAGGCGAAGTGGAGGCCGCTATGGCTATGCCGCTTTATCACTCCTTAGGAGGCGAACTGACCGCGCTACATGTGCGCAATGGCCAGCAAGTGACCAAAGGCCAGTCAATAGCCGATATTGACGACACGCAGATGCGAAGCGTGCACGATGCAGCGTTGGCAACACTTTCGCAAGCCGAGGACGCCTATAATCGTCTGCTGCAAGTGCATGAAAGCGGAGGACTGAGTGAGGTGCAATGGATAGAGATGCAGACCAATCTTGAGAAAGCCAAACAGCAGGAGATATCCACGCGCAAGTCCCTTGATGACTGTCATCTGACATCTCCGATTGATGGAGTGGTAACGGATGTGGACGTGCATGTAGGGCAAAGACTTCTGCCAAGTCAGACAGTTTGTACTGTACTTAGTCTAAAAGCATTGCAGATAGTGTTCTCCGTTCCTGAAAGTGACATTACGTCATTCTCGCAAGGCGACACAATCATTATGACCCTGAATGCCTTTCCTGACCGTACGTTCAGCGGCATAGTGCTCGAAAAAGGACTTTCCGCCGGAATGGTTGCCCATGCATACGAAGTGAAGGCTAAGATTCTCTCGCCGAGCAAAGAAATACTCCCGGGTATGTTGGCGAAAGTGGTGACAACCAAGTCGTTTGTTGGCGGTCTGGTCGTTCCGTCTGCATGCGTGCAGATGACGCCAGCAGGGCCTTCTGTTTGGGTTGTAAGAGAGGGCGTGGCTTGTCGTCAGCAAATTGGTGAGACGAGTTTTGTGCGTGATGGAGTGTTAGTCAATGAAGGTCTAAACAAAGGCGATCAAGTAGTAGTTGCCGGCTATCAGAAACTGTACAACGGCGCGCAAGTCGTTGAGGCAGAATAATTCTTCCGGGTATTTCAACCTACAAATAGACAAGCGTTATTCCCGCTCCGCCTTTGTCAATATCCCCATCGCTGAAATCTTTCACGCGATGTTGCGTTTTTAGATAGTCACGAATAATTTGTTTGAGCACGCCTGTACCGGTTCCGTGCAGGATAGTCAACTCTGTGGCTCCAACCATTACTGCATCGTCCAGGAAGTTCATCACCTCGGTCAACGCTTCGTCAGCACGAAATCCACGCAGATCTATCTCCGGACGGAACTTCAGTTTACGCGCGCGCATCGATTCCGAGAGATTACTGTAGTAGTGGTTGGTAAGGGAAGAAATGGTTTCAGCTTTCTTTGCCTGACGATTGGAGACGAACTCCAGTTTCTTCAGGGCAATGTTTGATTTGAGGTTACCAAAAGCGACAACGGCTGTTTTGGCGCTAATCTCGATGATTTCACCCACGGTCTGTTGTCCGCGAATACGCACTTTTACACCTACACGAAGTTCGGTTGATCCCTCTGGCTTGACTTGAAGAGGTTGTGCGTTTTTCTTGATTTCGCGTTTAGCAGCTTTCTCTTCGGCAGTCATGCTGTCTTTGAGATTGGTGAGTTTCTGCCTTGCAGCACGGGTCTTCTCTTTGTCCGCCTTGGACTCTTTGATTGCGCGAATGGTGTTTTCAATAGTCCTGTTGGATTTTTCCAAGATGTCTGCCGCCTCTTCTTTAGCTTTGAGAATCACCTCTTTGCGCTTGCCGCGTATGTCCGCCATCTCGGCTTCGTATTTGGCCGTCAGTTCGTTGAGTTGTTTCTCTTTTTCGTGAACCAACTTACGTTTCTCTGCCCAATAACGCTTATCTCGTGCGATGTCCTGTAGATGTCTGTCGTAACTGATATTCTCTTCTCCGATTAGTTCTTTAGCATCGCGGATAATCTCTTCCGGAAGTCCAATTTGGCGAGCAATCTCTATGGCAAACGATGAGCCCGGTTGACCGATGCTGAGTGTGAACAACGGACGCATGGCCTCGCGGTCGTACAGCATCGCTCCATTGATGACACCCTTGTGTTCTTCGGCGAAATGCTTGAGGTTGGTGTAGTGAGTGGTGATAACTCCAAACACCTGATTATCATTAAGTCTCTTGAGTACAGCTTCGGCAATGGCTCCGCCCAGCAAAGGCTCGGTACCACCGCCAAACTCGTCAATGAGTATCAGCGTTCGCTGGTTTGAGTTGCGCACGAAATACTTCATATTGCGCAAATGGGAAGAGTAGGTAGAGAGGTCGTCTTCGATGGATTGTTCGTCGCCAATATCGATGAAGATGCTTTCGAACATGCCCATTGTGGAGTCCTCGCGAACGGGAACAGGTAATCCGCATTGGAGCATAAACTGCAGCAGTGCAACAGTTTTCAGACAAACTGACTTACCTCCGGCATTTGGACCACTGATGACAAGGATTCGTGATTTGCCGTCCAAACGCATGGTGAGAGGAACCACTTCTTTGTTCTGTTTGCGGAAATTCAGCAGCAGAACAGGATGTCTGGCTTCGCGGAGATCGATGTAAGGCGAGTCTGTGATTTGAGGTGAAATGGCTTGAATATCAAGTGCAAATGCAGCCTTTGCGCGTAAGAAATCGATGTGCCCCAAATAGAACTGTGACCGGTGTATTCCCTGTGCGTAGGGGCGTAGGAATGTAGCGAACTCTTGCAGAATGCGGGTTCTCTCACGGCGTTCATCTCCTTCCAACTCGCGAATACGGTTGTTGGCTTCTACCACCTGTTGGGGCTCTACGTAAACGGTCTTTCCTGTTGCCGATTCATCATGCACAATTCCTCCTATCTTGCGTTTGTAGGCAGGCGGTACGGGTATCACCAATCGTCCTTCGCGCAGTGTGGGCGTTACGTCTTTGTCGATGAGTCCATCTGCTTGTGCCTGGCGCAGAATGCTATTCAATGCTCGGGATACTGAGCCTTGAGATTGTTGCAGTTCTCGTCTGATTCTTGCTAATTCGGGCGAGGCGTTATCTTTCAGTCGGCCGTACTTGTCAAGTATTCTGTCAATCTCTTGCCAAATGAGGCGATATGGAACAGGTTGAGGTTCGCCGTCTTCATTCGTTAGGACTTGCGGCGCCATGTCTCGTAATTCAGAGAAGCGGTCTTCTGGCAGTTTGGCGAAGAAATCTACGTATTGGAGTACTGCGTCCAGAACCTTGCGTAATTGTGTCAATTCCTCTTCGTCCAGAAAAAGGCCTTCAATACGAATTCGACTTAACGCTTCGCGCATGTCGTGCAATTCGGGTTGCGGGAAAGCGAGACTCTTGTCCTCGAGAATCGACTGCATTTCTCTTGCTTCGGCGAGCAGTCGTTTTATCTCCTGATAATCGGTCAGGAAATGCATATCGTCCACTTCCTCTTTTCCTGGCGCAAACGAGCATTTGTCGCGCAGTTGCTCGCGAATGGAAGAGAAATCTATTTTGTTTTCTATTTCGCTTGGATAATTCATCAGCCCAATAATCGAATGTCTTGAATAACGCCGTCACATCCAACGGCTTCTTGGAGTTTTTTAACCAGTTGGAATCTGCAATTGAAGAGTTCCTGGCGAAGTGGAGCCGACTGGATATGCACGAAGAGAACGCCGTTTTGGATGCTAATTTCGCCGGTATACCGTGCTACGGTTGGGCCAAGCACTTCGGGCCATGCAGCGATGATACGTCGTTCCATGAGCGGTTTTTCCAGACCGTTCTCACGAAGAATCTCTGCTATCAGGGATCCTATCGATTTTGCTTCGCTGTGTTGCATTATTTGTGGCGTGTGAGATAAACTTTGTCACCGATTTCCGGCTGTTTGCGCCCTTCGGCGTTGTTATAACGGCGCAGCCGGGACACTTCTATGTTGAACTCGTAACCAATTGTCTCATATGTGTCGCCCAATTCGGCTATAACCCAACGAACCATTTTCTCGGAATAGACCTCGTGCTCGGTAAAAAGGGATAACTCTCCCATTGTGGCCGACACTTTCTTGTCCTTACCCAGAGTTTGGGTAATGACATTATCCTGAGTCTGTTCGCTGTCCTCAACGACGGGTTGTTTCGTCGTTGGAGCAACCTGTTCTTTGGGTAGTTCAGCAGTTTCGAGGCTGGTCAGACCATAGTCCTCAATGAGTTTAATCAGTTTGGCCGCATAGGTAGGATCAGTTGCGTAGCCACATCTTCTCAGTCCGTGTGCCCAGCCTTTGTAATCGGAGATAGGGAGTTCGAACAACGAAGCATAGCGTGGGCGCATAAGGAAGAGGGAGTGGTCTTCGTAACTGTCTTTTGCGCGACGGTACTTGCGGAAACATTCCGCGGCTGTTTCGTCGTCGTGCGAGTAGGTCTCTCCGGTCCAGTCTTTATGGCACTTGATGCCAAAATGGTTATTGGCCTTTGTTGCCAGTTCGCTCATACCAGCACCGGACTCCAAGAGTCCCTGCGCCAACGTGATGCATGCGGGAATCTTATGCGTTTTCTCTTGCTCAATTGCAATCTTTTTGTATTGTTCAATATACTGCAGATATGCGGTGTTAAGCACCGGCTTCTGCGCTGCATCTTGTGCGCGTAACGTCATCGCGGTACACGCAAGGATAATATAAAGTAGTACCTTCCTCATTGCATTATCTTACGGTAATCTTACGGAAATGTTACGGTTCTTGACTGCTTGTGTGCAAAGTGGACAAACATGCAAAAGAGGATGATTGTGATAGCAGCCGCAACGGCGTATCCAATCCAACGAAGCTGTTCCGGCAGGTTGAGTCCTTCGGGTGCAATCAAGATGTAGCTGACGGAAACCATTGTCATGAAAAGGGCAGGGATAAGGGTGATAATATATCCCCAACGGGTGTTTTTTTGCGTGAGCAGATAAACGGTAGCAGCCCAGAGAGTGAACACAGCGAGTGTTTGGTTGGTCCAAGAGAAATAGCGCCAAACGATGTTGAAATCCACGAACGACATGCCGAAGATGATAATGAACATGGGGAAGGAAATCACCAGGCGTTTCCAGATGGTCTTTTGCTCCATATTGAGGAAATCGGCGATGATGAGTCGAGCGGAACGCAGGGCTGTATCACCGGAGGTGACGGAAGCAGAGATGACGCCAACTACGGCAATGATTCCACCCACTACTCCGAGCCAAGAATGACTAACCTCGTTCACGACGAGTGCTGCGATGTTTTCGCCCTGATGCAATGCTGCAAACTGCTGAATGGTCAGGCAGGCTATTCCGTTCTCGTCTTGGAAGCGGAAGGATCCCGCGGCAGCAGCCCAGATCAGTGCCAGGATACCCTCGGCTATCATTGCACCGTAGAAGATATGTCGTCCCTGACGCTCATTGGTGCAGCAGCGAGCCATGAGTGGCGATTGCGTGCCGTGAAATCCGCTGATAGCGCCACATGCTATGCTG
>ONXE01000042.1 GCA_900321775.1 uncultured Bacteroidales bacterium | reverse complement strand
GGAGCGATACACACGTAGTGAGCGCGACTACAAAAAACACCCGCAAACAGCGAATGAAAAAGCACACCAGTCGCTCTGGAGTGCTGTATGCGCACTGGCTAAACAGGAACTTGCCGACCCCGTAAAAAGGGCCGCGTGGCAGCAGCGTTTCAACGAACAACTCACTCATGCTACACCTGACACACCCGAGCAACTCGTAGGCGGAGCACGCAAGGTCTATCGCCGCTTAGACGCTTTCGTCCGCGGCGTTATCCATCGCCAACTCAGCATGCAACACTAAGCAGCAACCCCCTCCGTACTCTCTCCCGTATTTCCGTGGGTCTCAAGGTAGCCCATCGACAACGGCGATGCTATGATTCCGGGGGTGTTTCGACAAACATCGTGCTATTTTCCAGTGGAAAATTGAGTGTTTTCGAAATATCCCCGGAATTTCCATAGGGCTACCGCCTTTCCACCTTTGACTTTTGACCTTAGTCTCTCGACCTTTGCCCTTTGACTTTTGACCTTAGTCTCTTGACTCTAGTCTCTCGACTTTTGACCTTAGTCTCTCGACTCTAGTCTCTCGACCCTTGACTTTCAAACCACTCAAACATCCTCCGGATAGTCCCGAAATGAACCATGTTCTCATCCTCGTTTTGGCTGTCGTGAGCACCGTTACTCATTACTATGAACCCGTATTTCTCCTTCGGATTAAAATACATCACTCCCCGCATGCCATATGCACCTGCCGAATGACCTGTTAGCACCGTACCCGGAGAGAACATCTCCGTCTCCAGCAAACCCAAACCGAAATGCTCGTCACCTTCATAACTCCTGGGGGTCTGCATGTCACGCGAGATGGCATCACCCAATATCCTGACCGAATCAACCGTAATGCCGTGATTCATGTGCATCAACATGTATTTAGTCAGATCAGCGGCCGAGATCTTCATGCCCGAAGCAGGGGAGAATAGGTAAGTGTCTTCACCCATTCTGTAACCCTCTAACTTCTCCCCGCGAGCCGCATAAGCATCCTCATCCCGGCACTCGTACCTCTCACCGTTCCATTGGTACAAACTTGCCAACTCCTCTCGGTCCAAACTATCCACATTGAACCCTCCACGTATGCCCAAAGGAAGCAAAATATGCCTTCTCACATACTCATCAAACCGCTCGCCCGACACTTTCTCCAAAATCATGCCTCCAAGCGTGTAATTATAGTCGCAATACTGGTAACCTTTCCCTGGCTCATAATCGTTATAACCGCCTGATTCATTGATACTTGACGTGTGCGACATCAGCATCTCAAGTGTTATAACTGTATCCGGAAACTTGGGGTTGCGAATAGACTTGCTGAGAATCTCACCTATATCCATTCGCAAGTCCAAATCACCTTTTTCAACCAACTGCATCAATCCCGTTGCTGTAAAGGTCTT
Organism: uncultured Bacteroidales bacterium; assembly: GCA_900321775.1. Classification (GTDB taxonomy): domain Bacteria; phylum Bacteroidota; class Bacteroidia; order Bacteroidales; family Paludibacteraceae; genus Colicola. The sequence continues at coordinate 10,353 of ONXE01000042.1, read as the reverse complement.
ACTGATAGAGGCGCAGCGCATCATTACCTCATCATCCATAGCCGGGCCACTGCGTTTCACGGTTCCATCCGGCATGATCTCCTCCGACTCAATACGCTTCAAGCCCCATTGCTTCTTGTATGCAACCTCATTGTCGCGCACATACACAACGCTCAAGCCCACATTGTCTGTCTGGGCACGGTACTCTTCTATTTCCGCCTCAAATGCAGCGATGCGTTTCTGCATTTTATAATGCTCGCATGAGGGCAACATCAGCACTGCAAGTAGCAGCAATCTAACTATATCTTTTCTCATAGTGCTGCAAAGTTACAAAGAATTTTTGGAATACGCAACATTTTTTCACCCATTTTTGCACTTTTTTCTTTTTTTATTTGCATATTTCAAAAAAAAGTAGTAACTTTGCGTCGTGTTTAACTAAAATCAGTACGACTATGAACGTAAATGTTAATGCCGTGAACTTCGAGATGCATAAGCAACTCGAGGATTACATCGAGAAGAAAACCTCTCGATTTGCACGCCATCTCAAGGAGAATGACGAAGTGGAAATTCGACTGACTGTTATCAAACCGGCAGCTCAAATGAACAAGGAGGTTCAGGTACGCATCGGTGACATGTTCGTGGAGAAGAAATGCGACACCTTCGAGGACGGAATCAACGAATGCATTGAGGCACTTGACAAACAAATCGAACGCCGTAAAGAGAGATAATCTTACCGTCAGCCGGACTACCTAATCTCCGGTTGGTCTTATTACAAACCATCTAACTTACGCCGCAGGACTCTTTCCTGCGGTTTTTTTGTGCCCGCTTAAACCTCACAGCACAACCCTGCCCGTCACCATACTTATCCCCTGACACGAATAAAACTGTCACCAATTTAGTTATAAACAATGGGGTAGAGTAGTAGAAATGTGAAACTTTACTTTCGTAAAACGAGCACTTAGATTCACAATTCTACACCCTTAAAATCAACAAACATTGATACGGCGCGTTTTACAACCCTAAACTTCGAAACACTACGAAACAAATCCTTTCGTAACACCCCGTATATCTTATATTTTAAACTCATAAATCGGCCTGAATCAATAGTTATAAAGAAAATCTAAAGTATCGGTTTAGCATTTTTGGCCGTTTTTATGTTGTAAAACACAAACTCAAAAAATCAGCGTACTTTCTTTATTCATAAATGATTGATACTATTGTATTTATATCGTACATCTAAAGCAAATACTATACATGAGCGGCTATTGAAAATCAATGAATTAACACTTGTTGATAGTTTTGTTAATAATTTGAAAGTTTAGATATGTAAAATGAATAAAATTAGAAAAATTAATTCTAAATATTTGCATATGTCAAAAAATTTAACTATCTTTGCACCCGATTTGTGAACAAAATTATTAACATTCGACATAATATGAACGAACAACAACGACTTCTGGCTTTGATGAGAGCCGAGGGACTCAACGCAAAGACTTTTGCAGAACAGGTGGGCATTAGTGCTGCCACTATGTCCAACATTGTAAACGGACGCAACAACCCAAGTCTCGAGGTGATGCAGAAAGTTCTGAACCGCTTCAGAACACTCTCGCCGCAATGGCTTATTCTTGGCGTTGGTTCAATGTATCTCGAAAAATCCAATTCTCAGGGCGATAATTTCCAGCAGGATTCTGCTGAACAGGATTCCGAGAATCTGGACCAAAACGGCAGTTTCTATAAGCGATACATGCGTACCTCACAGGAATCCTCCAAATCTCCTGCTGAAGAACCCGGTCGTGTTCCTCAAGACAAATTCTCCCGAACAACTCTTGAGAACCGAACAGTTGTACGCATTGTGGTGTTCTACAACGATGGTACCTTCGACGAGTTTCATGCCAACAACTAAGCTCTCTGGCCTATGTTCCTTGCTTGATATCAGGCTAAAACTATGCTCGGTGTACCATCCTTATATTTTCTGTGTACTTTCCTTGTATAATTTGCATTATGTAAAATAATGTATTCTGAAATACCTACTTGTTAGTACGGACACTTCCCTATTAATCAAAACTAAAGCCTCTGTGCAGAAATCCTGACAACAGAGGCTTTAGTCAATATGAATTAGAAGTGTGTGGCGGAAAGATAGGGATTCGAACCCTAGATACGGTCGCCCGTATACTGCATTTCGAGTGCAGCGCCATCGACCACTCGGCCATCTTTCCAGGAACTCAACGCAATAATCTTTCTATCCGGGAAACTCAATCCTAATAAGTTCCAATCTATTACTGCGCTTTGTTCGGTTAGTCGGGATTGCGAGATTCGAACTCACGACCTCCTGCTCCCAAAGCAGGCATTCTAACCGGGCTGAACTAAATCCCGAACGTTCGCTTTTTCAAAAGCGGGTGCAAAGGTACTGCTTTTTTTTGAATTGACCAAATAAAAAAGCAAAAAAATGCAGTTTATGGGCTATTTTAACACGATTCTGACACAAAATCAGGTATTTTCACACGGAAAACAGTCCATCTTTCACCAGCTCTTCTTCAACGAAACGTTTGTCTCCACAAACTGCATAATACATCCTCTTCACAACCAACAAAAGGATTCCTCTTCACAACCAACAAAAGGATTCGTGTTCGCAAACAACAAAAGGATTGTGTTCACAACCAACAAAAGGATTCGTGTTCACAAACAACAAAAGGATTGTGTTCGCAAACACACCAACATTACTTGTCGTATGTGAGGTATGGACGGAGTTTCTCCAGCTCTACCCTGCTAAAGATGCCATATTTAATGAGGTCCTGCTCGCTGCGGATAGTTCGGCGATGCCGCAAATCATCCAGTTGCTTGGCCTGGTCGTAACTGATATACGGATGTTTGGTAAGACGATAGACTGGTGTGTGATTGACATTGATCATCCGAATCAGGGTTGTATCTACAGTAAAGTGCTCATAGAGCGAGTCAAGGGTCCAGTTGACATACTCAAGTCCTTTCACAACGCCTTTGATTTCAGCAAGTTGCTGGGGTTTGTAAAAACCTCCGAGAGCTTCTCTTCTATATACTATGTTCTTCGCTACAACCGGACCTATTCCGCGGATATACTGCAAATCCAGTGAGTCCACGCTGTTCAGTTCAAGGATAGTGTCTTTTTTCTCGTGCCCTACCCTGACCCATTCCGTTTTGACTGTATCTGCTGGTTGCTCCGCTATCTGAATCCAGGGCTCAAGTGCTGCAAAGAGACTATCCGTCATTCCATATAGTTTGAGAAGATCCTCTGGCTTGCGATACGAGCCTCCTTTAGCGCGATAATGCAGGATTCCCTTGGCTTGCCAAGGCTTCAACCCTACCCTAAGCAAAGTCAGCGAGTCGGCTGTGTTCGGGTCGAAAAACTGCATCTCTATCTTCACCGTATCCGTGCCGGCACGCTTGGGATAACGCTTGTATTGTTTCTTTTTATATTTATAAGTGGGATGTGCGGCTTGCCACTGACGCTGCAGCGAATCAGCCAGAATGCTGTCTATGGCAAATGTATTGGGGTTGGTATCCTCGCTGTCAAACCAGCGTGGCACAAGTACTATCGCAGCTGTGATAATAGCCGTGATGAGACAAATGAGCAAGGCTCCTATGGCTTGTTCTTGGCGCATTTGATTGGGTGTTTTATAATCAAATCAACTCTTTTTAGCACAATTCTGCTGCAAAATTACTAAGAATTTTTCATTTGTGCAAATTTTTCTTGCATATTTCACATATTTTTTGTAATTTTGCACCGCTATGAGAAAACATTTATACTTTTTACTGCTACTTGCAGTCATTTTGTTGCCTTCGTGCAACAGGTACAATTTGGACAAACGGGCTGCCCGATTTGAGAAAGAAATGGTTCCATTTCGTGAGAAGATGGAAAATATCGGCATGTCGGTGGTATTCGTACGCCAAAACGAGATTGTTTACGTACATCATTTCGGCGTTAAGAACGTCGAGACGCAGGAACCTATTGACGACCTGACGATGTTCCGTATTGCCTCTATCAGCAAGTCATTCACGGCTACCAGCTTGATGCAGTTGGTGGAAAAAGGCATAGTCAGTTTGGATACTGATGTCAGTGAGTTGGCCGGATTTCCTATCCGAAACCCCAAGTACCCCAATACTGTGATTACTTTGGAAATGCTGATGTCTCACACCTCCAGCCTGAACGACTCGGAAGGCTATTTCACGCTGGACGTGATTAATCCGGAGACAAACCCCAATGCTGCTAACTGTTATAATGACTACGAGCCCGGACACGGATATGAGTACTGCAATTTGAACTTCAATCTCTGTGGAGAGTTTTTGGAGAGGTTATCAGGCGAGCGTTTTGATCAGTATGTGGTTCATCATGTGCTGAATCCGCTTGGTTTGTATGGCGGTTACTGTGTGGACTCGCTGGACAGAAGCCGTTTTGCCAGTTTGTATCAGTGGGACGGCGAGCACTTTGATTGTGTGGATGAAGAGGCCTATGCACCTCGTAGTGAGCGAATCAGGAACTATCGTTTCGGCTACGATGCCCCACTCTTCTCCCCTACCGGAGGCATGAAGTTGTCTGCAATCAGCCTGGCCAAATACATGCTTATGCACATGAACTACGGCATTACGCCGGACTCGGTACGGATTATTTCTGAGGCCTCGTCAAAGAATATGCAGACCCCTCGAAGCGAGGACGAACACTATGGCCTTGCGCTGTGGAAAACGGATGAGTACAGCGAGGGTGTGGTGCTGACAGGACATACCGGCGGAGCATATGGTATGCGAAGCGCTATGTTCTTCAATCCGGAAGAGAAATACGGTTTTGTGGTTATCAGTAATGGCGCAAAAGACATCGAAGAAACCGACGAGGCCAACATCCTTCTTGGCGCATTGCGTCGTATGTATCAGTGCTTTATAGCAGAATAAATCTCCTTAACCATCTGTTCTGCCGCATGGCCGTTTCCATACCATTGAGAGGCCTGAGGAACGGGTTTGTTGATTAGCAGTTCGTAAGCACGCACGATGCGCTCGGTATCGGCTCCTGCCAAAACAGCCGCGCCGCAATCCACTATCTCTACCCACTCGGTCTCTTCTCGCAATATCACGCAGGGTTTACCGAAAAAGAAAGCCTCTTTTTGCACGCCACCTGAGTCTGTCATGACAAGGGTGGCGTTCTTTTCCAACTGAATCATGTCCAGAAAAGAAACCGGTTCGGTTAGCACGATTTGCGGGTTAGAAATAAGCCTGTTCAGCAAGTCTCCATCCATTTCTTTTCGAGTACGAGGATGAAGCGGAAGCACGACTTTCGTCTTTTCTGCAATACGTTCCAATGCGACAGATATTGTCATCATGTTCCACTCGCTGTCCGCGTTGGACTGACGATGAACCGTTGCTAATACATAAGGTTCTTCTGCAATATTCAGACGATGCAGAACATCCGACTTCTGTTCTGCAATATCGGAGAACCAGAGGGCGTTGTCGTACATCAGATCTCCTGTTTGGATGATATGCTCTTTCCCCTCCTGTTTGAGGTTGTTGGTGGCAGTGTCCGTAGGAGTAAACAGAAGTTGAGATATGCTATCCGCAACTATACGGTTGTACTCTTCCGGCATTTGTATATTCCAGGAACGAAGACCTGCTTCTACATGAAAAGCCGGCACGTGCATTTTGTCCGCAGCTTTGGCTCCGGCCAAGGTAGAATTGGTGTCACCGTAGAGCACTACCCCGTCGTAATGGGCAGATTGCAATGCCTGTTCTACTCCGGAAAGCATTTCTTCCGGTAGCTGAGTATGCAACTGAATCTGTGGAGAAGGGACTCCCAGTTCCCTGAAGAAAACCTCCGACATGTTGTCATCGTAGTGTTGGCCTGTATGCAGAATGGTTTCACAAATCTGTTCTGAGGGAGAATGGGTCGCGTTCCATGTGGCTACAGCTCTGGAGAAAGCGGCAGCTTTGATGATTTGCGGTCTGGCTCCTATGATGGTAAGCAGTTGTATCATAACACGTTATAACTCATTATTACCAATCTGTTTTCTCGATGAAATCGACGAAAAACGCTGTTACATCTATCTTGTCTTTGAGCAATTGTGTCCTTGCAGCTTTGTAGTCCACATGGGTTTTACCGGATAGAATCTCCACTCCTTTGTCAATAGCCCGAAGTTGGTCTTGCTCTGATTCGGTAAAATTGTAGCAAAGACTGTACTTGCTCTCCAATTCGCGTGTGTAATAGCGCCCGACAGTGTCAATATAGATACTCGGCACGCCCAAAACGGCAGCTTCCGAGGCCATAGTGGCCGATTCTCCAAACACCAGGGCAGCAAAAGCTTCTGCATCGTGCATCCTTTCCGGCTTCAATGGGAATCGGTAGGCCTCCAAGGGCTTGGGAAGAGGACATTCTGATGATATGAACACTTTGCCATAGTGCTCAAAGGCGCGAACGGCGCGAATCTTGTTCACTACACTTATGCCATTGTTACCCATGTCGTGAGTGGCGTTCCAGCCTACAAAACGAATGATTACATAACGCTCGCCCTCATGCAACCCCAATTCTGCGCGAACCGACTCGTCCGGTGTGAAACGATTTGGGTGCAGATAAAGCAATTCGTTGTAACACGGAACGGAAAGCACTTTGCTCCAACTGCTGAGCGGATTGTCGTAATCGGCTGTAATGATGACCTTGGTAAAAGGCGCGTACAGGCGCACTTGTTCCATGTTGAATGTGTCTTCGAATGTCACATGCGGTTTGCGTCTCAGCCAGGCCACATGGCTTGCTACTATGCTTCCGTGGCTGATGAAGACATCGGGCTTAAAACGTCGGGCTATACTCCACTCTTTTGCATCAAATCGCAGCATATCGAACACCTTGCCGACAACGGAAGTGGATTTCTTGCCCAGGTTGATGAAGTCGAAATGATTGGCTGTGAGCAGCTCCGTTTCAAACTCTTTGGTACGACATGTGAAGAGCACCTTATGTCCGCGGCGCAGCATCTCATCTGCGAAGCAGCGGAACATATGTACATGCGCAGGGTGACCTATATCAATGAGGATGCGCTTGGGCATGCGACGCGGGAAATCCTCGATGAAATCGACGAAATAGGACGTGACATCTATCTTGTCCTGAAGCATCTGCTGCACTTTTGCACGCCAAAGCTGTTTGAGGTCTTGTTGAGACAAGAGCTCTGTGATTTTATTCAGAAGAGCCTCAAAATCAGTTGGTTGGAAAGAGTAACAAAGACCATACTTCTGCTCCAGTTCGTTTGGAACGGCCAGTCTTCCGGCAAAGGTGTTGCACTTGAGTGCAGGTGTTCCCAGCACTGCGGCCTCCGATGTCATGGATTGGCTGTCGCCGATGAACATCGTGGCGTAATACATAAGCGAATGAATCTTCTCTGGCGAAACAGTCAACTGATACTTTCCAAACTCAGCCTCCAGACTGCGTTCTGAGGTGATGAACACCCGTCCATGCGACTCGAGCAGCTTAATCAATCGGCGTTTATCCTCCAGAGAAAGTCCGTGTTCGCCCACATCGTGGTGCGCCTTGAAGGCATTGAAACGCAATACGAAAAAAGGCTCTCCTTCTGCTATTCCCGCTTCGTGAAGAATGGTAGGATCCGGAGAAAAGACATTCGGATGCAGGTATGCCAAGTCGTGATAACCGGCATAATAGACGGTCCGTTGTGCCTCACGATGTATGCAATCAGGTGAAAGAATCACATCTGCAAAAGGATGTGCAAACCGCACAAACAATGGCTCCACCTCGTCGTCGTCGTCGTCAAGGATGATGGTTTTCATAGAGGACAACTTGCCCACATGAGCAAGAGTCATGGAGGAACCAATGCCTATTTGGATATGGTGTTTTTTTACGAAACGGAGCATTTCTGCGTCCAGCAAAGGCTGCGAAAGTGCCTTGTACATGAGAGAATCCCTCTTCGCACCGATTATAGTGAACGGAATCTGATAGAGCGTCAGCAGGCTTATGGCGGCAGGGATGTCGCGTACAGTAACCCAAACGTTGTGATGATGCAGCTGCAATTGCCGATACGTGTTCCTCAACAGATGCACATGCGCGGGGTGTCCTATGTCTATCAGAATGTTCATTTCTTCTTAAGGATTTTCACTCCCCACTCTCCCAGTTTGTACAGAAGCTGGTTAGAGATGTACTTGAAACGTCCGTGCTCCACCTCTTTTCCTCCGAAGCGAGCCTTGAAATCACGCACGCCGTAGGCGCTGTCGGGAGTTCCGGCTCCCATCATATCGAACCTGGGCAGATGATGCTCTGCGGCGTACTTAAGTCCTGCATACGTGGCAACAGAGGAAGGGAAAATATGCTTGTACATACCGTCTTCTCCCGCTACAAACCATTCGTACAGACATCTGCTTTTGAGTTCAACGGTAGCCACGCCACCCACTATTTTCCCGCTAAATTCCACCAAGAGTATTCTTCCTGAAGGATGCTTGTACAGGTGTTCGAAGAAAGACAACGGGAAGAGCGGAGTCTTCACTTTTGTACTGTAGAGTTTTTTTACAATACGATAGAAATCAATCAGTTGGGCATGTGAAGGTTGCTCTATGACCACTGCTCCGTCGCGTAGGGATGTAAGTATGTCGCGTTTACGGTTCTTGCTTAAGCGGGCATCTATTATTTCCGGGGAATTTGTGTCCACATGGAAATTGAGGTGCGGTTCGTAGGCAAACCCTGCTTGCTCAAAAGCAGCGCGCCAACGGGAATAGTCGTTGAAATTGCGGGTCTCGATGTATATAGCTTTGTTTTTCAACTGTTTGCGAACCGTACTCATTAGCAAGACCACTTCTTCAGAAGTGGCATCATCCGCCAGGAGTGGTCCTCCGATGATGATAGCCCTGCGGGTGAAAAAGTGCTTGACGGCGTTGGTTTCAAGGGTTATATAGCCCATGCAAAGTGTACGAATTTCCCCGTTTTCAACGGCAAAAACGAACGGAGTGAACAGTTCCGGCTGTGCACGGAAGAAATCGTAGGCCTCGGGGCTCTGAAACCACGTAGCAGTCTGCGAATGAGCGACTAACGCAGCCCATCCCGCTTTGTCGATGGAGTCATATGTAGTGAGGACGTTCATTTCTTGAGCACTTGGTGATAGATGGTTAACAGTTTTTGCGCCGTAAGGTCGGCAGTAAGGCCTTGTTTTACGATTTGTTCAGGCCCTGCGGTTTTTCCGTTGAAATCGAGCGTTTTGAGCAACAATCGGGTGATTTCTTCCGGCCTGCGGGATTCAGCCACAAAGCAGCCCTCAAGACCTTTGAGACGCTCGGCCACATCGCCTACATTGGTAGAAACGATAGGCAATCCGCAAGCCATTGCTTCTTTGATGACCTGTGGTGAGCCTTCGCTTTTACTGGTAAGCAAGAGTGCGTCGCAGGCCTGCATGAGGGCATAAACCTGTTCGCGTGAGTAGCCTTGAAGTTCAATGAGTTGTACATCGTCAACAGGCGCTACCGCCTCTTTAGCAAGGGCTGCATCTTTGACTGGATTGGAGAACGAGCCGGCAAACAACACATGCTTCTTCCCTACCCCAAGCACATCGGGCGGAAGCTGTTCCTTGCCTGAAGGAAGGTTCACACCGCAAGGGAGAAGCGATTCGTTTGGCCGCTTGGGGCTGTCGCCAAAGACGCGGATGATCCAGTCCGCACGCATCATGGCAAGACGGGAAAAAGGTCGCACTATGGGCTCGTTGAGGTCAGAACCATGGAAGGTGATTATGACCGGGACAATATGCTGTAATGTAGCAAGTAGTCCGGAGAGTCCATAGTGCGCATGAATGAAATCGGGGCGAAAACGGCGTATTTGCTGCTTCAGAGGCTTGAGATTACGCAGGTAACCTGAGAAACCCTTTCCTTGTATGCCAAAGAACTCCACCTCACACCCTGCCTTGCGCAAAGCATCAGCCTGCTCCAGGATGAATGGGGCAAAATGGCCGGAGTTATGTGAAGCAACAAACAGTATGCGCATGGCGTATATCAAATCAGGCTGCAAAGGTACAACTTTTTTTTGACATACGCAAGAGAATGCGCAAAAAAATCAATAATCGGCGTCCCAAGAGTCGCGGAGACGGTGTCTTATCCTGAAATAAGTAGACACATTTAGTAACCACTAAAAGTCTACATTATATTAAGAAGAAAATCGGAATTTAGCAGAGAAGAGCGCGCAAGAATAGTGCACGAGTTTGAAGAAAGTAACCTGTCCGGGAAAGTGTCTACAAAAACAGGAAACATGTCTATCTATTTAGGAAAATAATCAAAAAACTGTCTACTTTTTTGGTTCTTTTGCAAATTAGTTGAAGATATTATTTGCTGCCAAGTACATTTTAACGCTTAACAATTCTACACCTGCTCGTCCGTACATAGACCTCT